>JAFNYE010000209.1 GCA_017383345.1 Alistipes sp.
ATATCAACAAGGTCGGAAGCACCAGGTACCAACTTGATATCGGGAGCGATAGCCTCCTCGTTAAAGTGTTGCATTGCGGCCAATGTGCGGATGGTCTGCATAAGCAGTGCGCGGTTGTAAAGCTCACCCGGACGGGTGTAGAGCTCACGACGGATAACCTCGTCATCCACGCGCATATTGCCAGAGATGCCTACATTGTTGATAGTGAACTGCTTACCCTCAAATATGCGAAGCTCAAGGTCGAGAGAGTCTGCGCCGACAACAATCTCGGCAGGCTCGATTTGAGAGACCAGGTAACCCTCGTTCTGATAGAGGCTCGAGATAGACATATCGTCAGGGTTGGTCTCCTTGCCGATACCCAGACGCTTGTGGATTGACTTTTTATCATAGACATCGCCCTTCTTTACAGAGAGGAGGCGGTCGAGATACTCGGTCTCATAGCGCGAGTTACCCACCCACGACACATTGCGGATGTAGTACTTATTACCCTCGTTCAACTTAATGTTGATACCCAAGCGTTTCTCATCAATGGTGTAGATTGAGTCGCTTATAATGTGGGCATTACGGTAACCCTTAGAGTTGTAGAAGTCGATAAGCAGCTCCTTGTCCTCGGCGTACTCCTTCTCAAGGAGTTTTGTAGCCTGCCAGAACTTAAAGCTGACTTTGTGGGTCTTTTTGAAGGTGCGCTCCAGACGCTTTGCCTCAAAGTTGTTGTTGCCCTCGAAGGTTATCTCGCCAATTCTCACGCGAGGATTTTTAACCACATTGAAGGTAACATTGACACCCTGCTTGATAACCGTGTCGGGCTCGTAGGTAGCTGTAACCTCGCAATTGCGAAAACCCTTCTCGGCAAAGTGAGCCTTGATGAGCTTGATATTTTTGTCAAGAACATAGTCTGAGAGCTCGTGACCACGCTTGAGCTTAAGGTCGGTAATAAGGTCGGCACTCTTGCTCTTAGGTACACCCGCAATCTTCCAGTTCATTACGCGGGCACGCTCCTTGAGGATAACCTCCAGGTCGAGGCTGTCGCCCTCAATGGTTGCACCGATTTGAATATCCTCAAAGTAGCGCTGCATCCAAAGGCGGTTTGCTGCATTCTGGATAAATGGGCCGGGCAGATATACCGAGTCGCCCGGAATAAGACCTGACGCAGAGCGGAGAATGTCGTGGTTGAGGTACTTCACGCCGTGAATGTTCACATTACGGATGTGGTAGAGCTTCTGCTCCTTGCTATCCATATATGGGGCATTCTGCGGAACGACAAAACCGTCATCTGGGTTTTCGGGGATCTCGATAGGGCCGCTCTTCTTTGGTGTGGCTTTGGTTGCACGGAGTGACTCGCGCAACTCTTCGCGCGCCTTTTTACGCTCAGTCTTATCGTCATTCTGCGCTACGGCGTTGAGCGTAGTGAGCATCAGCAGAGCACAAATCAGATATTTCAAAATTCTATTCATCAAAATATGTTTTTTAGTGTTAGAGCTTGCCATAACGACGCTCACGCGACGCATAGGCCTCCAACGCCTTGTCGAACTGTTCTTGCTTAAAATCGGGCCACATTACAGGGGTGAAGTACATCTCGGCATAGCTTGCCTGCCAAAGCAGGAAGTTGCTCAAACGGCACTCACCGCTGGTGCGGATAATAAAGTCGGGGTCGGGAATTGAGGCGGTGTAGAGGGATTGGGCAATGGTATGCTCCGAAATATCCTCCAACGCCATCTGGCCCGATGCGACCTTCTGGGCAATGCTCTTTACGGCTGTTGTAATCTCGTCACGCGACGAGTAGTCAAATGCCAAAACGAGGGTCAAATCCTCGCCTGCGGCAGTGTCGTGCTCAATCTGCTGAAGGTGGCTGCATACACGCTCCGAGAAGCGGTCGCGGCGACCAATCATCACCACCTTTACCCCCTGCTTGATAAGTTCGGGAGTCTCGGCGATGACACTCTTGCAGAATAGCTCCATAAGGGCGTTTACCTCCTCGATGGGTCTGCCCCAGTTCTCGGTAGAAAAGGCGTAGAGAGTGAGGTATTTCACTCCGTTGCGACGAGCCGCTTTTATGCACTCGCGAACGGAGTTAACCCCCTCTAAATGACCCTCATAGCGCTCTTTGCCGAGAGCCTTTGCCCAACGACCGTTGCCATCCATAATTATGGCAATGTGGGTAGGTATGCGCTCTGTATTGCCCATATAACTCGCAAATATAACTCTTTTTTCTGAGAAACGACTAAATTTTTGTCAAATAGTCAATTTTTTTTGTGAGAATAATCGCCTAACTTAGCGATTGTCAACGCCCCACATCAATTTATTGCGTAACGAGTCGTAGAAAGAAATATTGTGTGGAACGGCCAAAGATATGGCTCTTTTTGCCAATTTTATCTCTATAGTCTCGCCATCAGCCACCTCGAAGGTGCGGTTGTCAACCGATATTGAGGCGTCGTTGCTGCGGGTGCGGATTGAGAGTGAAACGGTGCTTGTGTCGGGTATCACAACGCTGCGCAAAGTGAGGTTGTGAGGCGAGAGAGGAGTCAGTACCAGGCAGTTGCACGACGGGGCAACAATAGGGCCTCCCGCGCTGAGTGAGTAGGCGGTAGAACCCGTTGGTGTTGAGAGTATTACGCCGTCGCCATTGCAGGTCATAGTGTGCATATTGTCCACCATCACATCGACCGAAATCATCGTGGCACCAAGACGCTGAACAGCCACCTCGTTCAGAGCGTAAAAGTGGTGGTTCTCGCCACCGAAGTTGCCACTTACGCAGAGCATTGAGCGCTGCTCGATTTTGAGACCGTCGGTAGCAATCTGGTCAAACACCTCGTCAATCTCGTTACTCTGGGCAAGAGCCAGAAAGCCGAGACGGCCAGAGTTGATGCCCACAACAGGAATGTTATTGTCGCCCAAGCGGTGAATACCCTCAAGCAGAGTGCCGTCACCACCGAAGCAGACCATAACGGCCTTGTCCGTACAGTTGCCTACTGTCTGACTATAGCTCTTTTCGGGCGCAATTATACGACCTGTGAGCGCCTCAATAGTGCCTACAGCCTCAATATTTACAGCGAAATCAAAGCCGTAGCGCTCTATAGCGGCGAATATCTCGTTGACCAACTGGCGGTGCAACTCCGATAGCGGGCGTGAAAAAAGTATGATTTTCATTTCAACTCTTCAAGAAAATGTTTAACTTTGTGGGCAAAGATAACGATTTTTTAGGTGTTATGACAAAACTTAGTGTAAATATAAACAAGATTGCCGTAATTCGCAACTCTCGCGGTGGCAATATGCCCAATGTTGTAAAGGCGGCACAGTCAATCGAACGCTTTGGTGGTCAGGGTATTACTGTTCATCCTCGTCCCGATGCCCGCCATATTCGCTATAGCGATGTGCGCGAACTCAAGAGCGTAGTTACGACCGAACTCAATATTGAGGGTAACCCTATCGACTCTTTTGTAGATTTGGTATGCGAGGTTGTCCCTGCGCAGGTGACCCTTGTGCCCGATGCTCCCGATGCCATTACCTCCAACGCAGGTTGGAATACAGTTAAAAATCGCGAGTTTCTGACCCAGATGTGCGAAAAGTTCCACAAGCACGGCATTCGCGTCTCAATATTTGTTGATCCCGATCCTGAGATGGTGCGTGGCGCAAAGGCGTGTGGAGCTGACCGCGTGGAGCTCTATACTGAGGCCTATGCACGCGACTATGCGTCTGACCGTGAGGCGGCTATTGCTCCTTATGTTGTTGCCGCCGAGGCTGCTCGCGAGTGCGGTTTGGGTCTTAATGCGGGTCACGATTTGTCGTTGGAGAACCTTGAGTATTTTGCTCAGCGTATTCCGTGGTGTGACGAGGTATCTATCGGCCACGCCCTTATTAGTGACGCCCTCTATTTCGGCCTTGAAAATACTGTTCAACTTTACCGCCGTTGCCTGAAAGATGAGTAACCCGCTCTCGTTGCCAATATTCAAGCGTATCTCGCGCATTGTCGATAGCCGTGGTGTGCAAGCCTTCGTTATCGGTGGCTATGTGCGCGACTACTATCTGCGTCGCAAGTGCTCCGATATAGATGTGGTGGTCGTGGGTAGCGGTATTGAGATAGCCGAGGCTTTGGCTGCCGAACTCAAAACCAATGTGGTGGTATTCAAGCGCTTCGGTACGGCAATGTTGCACTCCGATGGCCTTGAGATTGAGTTTGTTGGCGCTCGCAAGGAGTCCTACTCGCCCGACTCGCGCAAGCCATTTGTTGAGGATGGCACTATTGAGGATGACCAGCGTCGCAGAGATTTTACGATAAACGCTATGGCGTGGTCGCTCAATAGCGCAACTTTTGGTGAACTTGTTGACCCGTTTGACGGAATGTATGACCTTGAGGATTGCATTATCCGCACCCCTTGTGACCCGGATGTGACCTTCTCGGACGACCCTCTGAGAATGATGCGCGGCATACGCTTTGCTACGCAGTTGGGCTTTGATTTGGATGATGAGACATTTGAGGCTATCCGTCGTAATCGCGAGCGCATAAAGATTGTCTCCAAGGAGCGAATAAT
This sequence comes from Alistipes sp., assembly GCA_017383345.1. Classification (GTDB taxonomy): domain Bacteria; phylum Bacteroidota; class Bacteroidia; order Bacteroidales; family Rikenellaceae; genus Alistipes. The sequence continues at coordinate 4,530 of JAFNYE010000209.1, forward strand.
TGTCGAACTGAATAAAATTGTCGCCTCGCCTGTGCCATCTATTGGCTTTGAACTGCTCGAGTTGACGGGACTTCTGGAGTTGATTTTCCCTGAGTTGCACAACCTCTGCGGTGTGGAGAAACGCGGTAATCACGCCCATAAAGATAACTTCAAGCACACTCTCAAAGTGCTTGATAATGTGGCCCGTAAGAGTGACGACCTCTACCTTCGCTGGGCTGCCGTGCTGCACGATATTGCCAAGCCGCAATGCAAGAGTTACGACCCAAAAATAGGCTGGTCGTTCCACGGTCACGAGGTTGTGGGCTCAAAGATGATACAGCCTATCTTCCGTCGTTTGGGTCTGCCGTTAGGTGAGCCTATGCGCTTTGTGCAGAAGATGGTTTTTCTCCATCTGCGCCCTATAATTTTGGCAGAGGATATAGTTACCGACTCGGCTGTGCGCCGTCTGCTCTTTGAGGCTGGTGATGATGTGGAGAGACTGATGACTCTCTGCGAGGCCGATATCACCTCGGGTATAGAGCAGAAGGTTAAAAAGTTCCTCGAAAACTTCGCCCTTGTGCGCGAAAAGATGAAAGACCTTGAGGAGCGCGACCGCATACGCAACTTCCAGCCACCAATTACGGGCGATATAATAATGAGGGAGTACGATGTGCCTCCGAGCAGTATTTTAGGTGAGATTAAGGAGATAATCAAGAATGCCATTTTGGATGGCGAGATACCAAACGAGTATGACGCTGCCCACGCTATGCTGGAGCAACTTGCTCAAGAGCGGGGATTAAAAAAACGAGTGTGATGCACTCGTTTTTTTCTTATACTCCCATAAATTTGAGCAACGCTTCGGCGCAAGCTTTAGGCTCTTCAATAAAACTCATGTGTCCTGAGTTTTCCATCCACTTAACCGCGGCCTGAGGGTGGTTTTTGACCATCGCCTCGGCAACTTCGGCTGTGATGTATTCATCTTTCTTGCCGAGTATAAAGAGTTGAGGTACAGGCGATTGGCTGAGCATCTGATTTTGGTCTTTGCGACCAATCATTCCTCCGAGCAGGGCTATGATACCCTCATCTTCGGTTAGGTGTATAATCTCTGCCAAATCTTCAATGTTGGCTGAAAATTTTGCTCTGTTTTCGGCTGCAAAACCGGCTTGAGGAGCGGTGTGGGTGAGTAGCTCCTTCTTGCCTGACTTGATGAGCGAAATCTCGCGTTCGCGGTTTTTCTTCTTCTCCTCGCTGTCGGCATTAGGTGTAGAGTGGAGCAGAACGATGCTCTCCACCTTTTCGGGATGGCGCTCCAAAAGAGCCAATGCCACATATCCGCCCATAGAGTGACCCACGATGCACGCCTTCTCAACACCGAGCGACTCAAGCATTGCGCTGACAACATCGCCGAGGTAGTCCATAGTGTGAACTGTGCCGTTGATGTTCGATATGCCGTGGCCCGGGATGTCGAGTGTTATAACTCGTACCTGCTTGTAAATGAGCGGTATAAACTCCTCCCAAACAAGCATACTCTCCAAATATCCGTGGAGTAAAACAACGGTTTTGTCGCCCTTTTCGGAGTCGCAAATATGTAGCGGTGTATCTCCTGCGAGAATAAATTTTTCTATCATACTCTCTATTATTGTCTATTTGACCTCAAAATTACAAAAAAATTCGTAACTTTGAACGATTTATATATATTTGGTGCAAATATGAAGTTGAACTACATAAAGTGTCACGGCTCGGGAAATGAGTTTGTTATGGTCGATGCTGTTGCTCAAGATTTGAGCAAGGTGGACCTTTCGGCTCTAAGTGTGGCGGCGTGTGATAGAGTGAATGGCATTGGTGCTGACGGTATCCTGCTGCTTGTTCATAGCGATGGGTACTACGGTATGCGTATGTTCAACCCCGATGGCTCGGAGGCGCAGATGTGCGGTAACGGTATTCGTTGCATCGCCCGTTTGGCGCAAAACTATATAGAGGCTAACAACTTTACCCTCA
>JAFNYE010000210.1 GCA_017383345.1 Alistipes sp.
AATGCTAACGACAACAACAATAAAGCAAACTAATATAAATATAATATTCCCCATACTTAGTTAGTTGTCAGTTTTGTTTTTTACCAATTGCGGTGATGCTGGCTTCTGTTGATTCTGCGGTGCAGGCTGAGCCTGCGGTTGTTGGGGGACAGCAGTTATTACACCATATTTATGTTCTAACATTACAAGTAATCTATCCATTTGCTTAAGAGTTTTATCTACTTGCGCCTGAGAAGCTGCAAGTCGCTCATTGGTTTGTGTTAAGTGTTCCTGCGCCTGAGTAAGGTGATCTTGCATACGCGCTGCAATCTCCTGCGTGCGCTCTGTAATAGTATGCGCTTGCTCTGTAATGTTCTGCGCTTGTTCGGTTAATTGCCTTTGTGCAGAAATCTCCTCAATTAGTTGTGAACTAAAGTCTGCTGAGTTTTCGGTTGTTTTGTTGTAAGTTTCGGAACCACTACTTAACTCACAAGATTTATCTATTAACGAACTTACATCCCATCCCTCATTATTGCTTAACAAGTTATCAAGATGTTTACTCGGTAGTGTATTTCTACCCGTTTCAATTTGGCAAATAAATGGTTTTTTAACACCGAGATAGGTCGCAACTTCTTGTTGTGTTAATTTGTTTGCCTTTCTAAATGCCTTTAAGTCAACCATATACGAAATGTTAAGTAAATTTTTTGAAAAAAAGTTTAGTAAAAGTTTGGTAAATAACGAAACTTGCTTTATCTTTGTAATCGAAATGGTAATCATTTCAAGCACAAAGGTAGTAAAAAAAGTAATAAATAAAAGAACAAAATTAACTTTTTGGAGTATGGAACTGAAAAAACAAATGGAAGATGTACGCAACGCAGTAGGTCACTTACAGATTTGCCTTAACCTCTTAATGCACGACAAGGAGCAATTTATTAAAGAGTTTGGCGAGGATGCCTATAATGTATTTACCAAAGCCCAAAGAAATATTACAGCATTTGAGGCAAAGGCTCATAATGACAAAGTTTGGTATTTCAAAGACTAAATAACTATGGACTGGAGAGCAGAATTACCAGATAGACTGATGCCTGTAGTTAAGTTATTAGCACACGGCTACACACCTGAGCAGATAGGCGATGAGTTATGTCTTGCGACATCAACGGTAAGAAATAAGATACAGGAGGCGAGGGAAATAATAGATGCGAGAAACGCGGTGCAACTCGCAGCATTTTACTTCTACAGTTACACAAATATATCTAAAGACTTTGCACCCATCTGCCGCCGCGTTGGTGCTTTCTTCAGCCTCCTGTTATTCTTGATAGGTGTAACGCACACAGACTGCGAGAGAGTGTTAAGGTTGCGCAGAGGGCGCAGGAGGGATGATATAACGCTGATAAGTGATGAGATAAGACCAGATTATAACGCATAAAGTTTAATGCTGATAAATGGCATAAGAGTTGGAACTATGAAGAAGTCAGAGATATATGGAGCTGTAGCGATAGTCGCTTGTTTCGGGTTGTTTTTCGCAGCAGGCGCAGAGACCATAGGGGCGTTGTTATCGCTGGGCGTACCAAGCGCGGTAGTAGGATTTTATAGCGCAATTAAGCATAGAATTTTAACGGAGAAAGGAGAATGATATGGAAGAAGTTTTTACGCAATTGGGATTAGTTTTTAAAGAGTACATTGACTGTATGCCCAACCCATTTGATTGTTACAGACTAAGGAAATTAGGTTTCGACATTAATTTTTACCGAACAATATGACACGAATTTTACGAACAGAGAAACGCATCAAAAGGGAAGCAAAGTACCTTGTGATGTACAACGAGTACTGCGAGCTGGTCAAAGAGCCTAAGAGCGACAAAATGGCTATTATCGGCTATTTGACAAAGAAGCATAAGATATCGCAGAGCTGCATATATAACTACCTGCGCAAGCGTAAAAACGAGTAGTTATGGCAGCTGAAAAGATATACACAATGGATGAGTGTTCGGCACTCTTGAAAATCAAGAAGCGCACGCTCTATGAGCTAACTCGCCTCCGCAAGATTAGCCACTTTAAGATAGGGAAAGAGAATCACTTTACGCAGGCTGATATAGACGAGTATATCAAAGCTAATCACATACCGAGTGAGCGCGACATCAAACGAACTGCTGTAGCATACTGCGCAGCTAAACCACTTCCAATATAATGTCAGACTATATGTTTAGCGATATCAATTACGACTACTATGGTAGTAAGATGAATAGAACAGTTCCGCGCGTTGTCAGGAATAAACGCCCGGGCAAAGCGGACAATTATAACAGCGAGAGATAGCCGAGGCAACTTAACCTTTAAGCACCAGGGCAAAGGCATCCTACGCCGCCCAGCGATAGAGAAAATTCTCAAGGCGTGGGCTGTTGACACGGAAAAAGAACGATCAGAAATCAATTACATTTAAGGGTATGATAAGACTATTAGAGGCAAGGGAGATAGATGTACGCATACAGCAGGTTTGCGGTACAGCTCCAAATGTAGGTGCAATCCTACTACTTTACAAGGATGCACGATGCGATATGGCAATACTTGACGAGACATTCGGAATATATGGATGGCAGCGTGAACACTCATTCAAAGAGGGCAAGAACTACTGCAAAGTATCTATTTGGGATGATAAGAAGCAGTGCTGGATTGCTAAGGAAGATGTAGGAGTAGAGAGTAATACCGAGGAGGTTAAGGGGCAATCCTCAGATGCCTTTAAGCGAGCTTGTTTCAACATCGGCATAGGCAGGGAGCTATACAGTTCGCCATTTATCTACATCCCATTAGCTGAGAGCGAATGGTACAAAGACGATAAGAGTGGCAAGCTAAAAGCAAACAATAGACTTAAGCTCCGAGTTAGCAAAATAGGCTACACTACCAACCGAGAAATCTCACACATAGAGATAGTAGACCACACTAACGCAGTGCGTTATACCTACGGCAAAAGATTCGTAATAAACGATGCTCTATTGGATAAGGCAGAGCGATGCAATCGACTTATAGAGGCTTTGGAAAATGTATATCGCAAAGACCCTGATAAGTTTATACTCATAAACTATATGCAACAGTTGGGATGGGAGTTCCAAGACCACGCAGACAAACGAATATACGATATATTTATGCAACACATAACTAATAAAGGTTTATAACTATGGAAAACGCATTAATTATTCAAGACACACGCTCGGTAAACGAGATAGTAGAGAGCGCGGTTTACAACATTGTAGAGGGTTACATTAACCCAATGGATGCCTACGCAGTACTTACCTCATTTGAGAGAGCTATTGCAAAAATTAAGGACAACGCGCAAGTTCGTGATATCTGCCTACGCGATTTGAGCAAGTATGGCAAGCAGGGTGTTACAATTGGCGAGTTCACATTTACGGAGGCTGAGGCAGGCGTTAAGTATGACTATAGCAAATGCGGCAGCTCAGAGTATGAGGAACTTGTAAAGACTCGCGAGGATATCGACACTCGCATTAAGCAATTGGAGAAAGCCTTAAAGGCAATGCCAGAGAGAGGACTCGCGGATACGGTTACTGGCGAGGTTTGGTATCCGCCTACCAAGTCGAGTAAAACAATAATCAAAGCAACAACTAAACGATATTAATATGATAAACAAAGTTATTCTTGTGGGTCGCGTAGGAGCTGACCCAGAGATTAGAACAGGCGAAAGCGGTATAAAGACTGCAAGACTACGCCTCGCCACATCAGAGAGTAGGCTCAACAATGAGCAGCAGCGCATAGAGCTGACCGAGTGGCACAATATCACACTCTTTCAGAAGTTGGCAGATGTAGCCGATAAGTATGTGCGTAAAGGCACAATGCTCTATGTGGAGGGGTCTATACACTACCGAAAGTGGCAGGGCAAGGATGGTGTTGAGCGTTTCAGTACAGTTATCACCACCGATGTAATGAGAATACTAAGCGGTAAAGCTGAGCAGACAGAACAGGCAGAGCCACAGTATACCCCAGTACAATACCCAACAACTGCACCTGCAACGATAGGCGAGATTAGAGTAGAAGAGACGGAGCAAGTAATTGACAACACAGAGGCAGATGACCTGCCATTCTAAGTTATGATTTACGACCTTAACACGGAAATTGACCGAGAGCGATTAACAAAGCGCATTACAGCCCTTTTTAGCGCACAAAAGGTCGTAGAGGTAAAAGTATACCAGCCGAAGCGAACAAACGCCCAAAACCGCTATTTACACGCTATTTTAGGCGAGTTTGCGATGCAAACAGGCAACACGCTTGAGGAAACAAAGACGGAGTACTTCAAAAAGTATTGTAACGCGGATTTGTTCTTAGTGCGAAAGACACTCAAGCATATAGGCACGATAGAGGCATTGCGCAGTTCGGCAGAGCTTGACACAGCAGAGATGACCACAGCAATAGAACGCTTCAGGAATTGGTCGGCAAGTGAGGCTGGTATTTACTTACCCTCTCCAGATGAGGAGGCATACATTGCGGCAATAGAAGCAGAAATGCAAAGGCATAGAGATTGGCTATAATGGAATTAAGCAAAACAACATACAAGTCGTTGGTATCGGCTCTGAAAGCGGTAGGAATGGTACAATTGAGTACAACAGCGAGGGCTAAAGAGCGCGATGCTATACGCAGGTGTAGGTTGTGTTTGCGGAAATTGGAGAGATTATGTCAGCAACAAAGAGAGACTCGATGATAATCTACGCGAGTTGGTTAGATGCTATCGAGCCGTTACCAGATGCCGTGCAAAAAGAATCACTATTTGCGATAGTTAAATACGGACTCAGGGGCGAGACTATGCAAGGGTTAGGTACAACTGCGAAAGCGATATTTACGCTTGTAAAACCGCAGATAGATGCGAACAATGCAAGGTATGAAAATGGTTGTAAAGGCGGTGCGCCAAAAAGGGGTGCAGAACCAAACAATAACCAAAGCGTAACCAAAGCAGAACCAAACAATAACCAAAGCGTAACCTATAATGATAATGTATATGTTAATGATAATGTTAATGTATATGTTAATGATAATGATAATGAGAGTGAGTGTGAAACGCGCACACCCGCGCTCACGCACGAGGAGAAAATTTTTAATCAGTTTTTAGAGTGGTCAGCCGCTTACGCGCCTGATTCATTAAGATTTCAAGAGCCGTTAGAGTTGCGCCACTTTGTATGGCTGTGCGGTAAATACGGCGGACAAAAAATGAAAGATTGCGCCAGCGATTTGCATAATAAGGGTGCGTATAAAACAAACAAAAACGCAATGAACTGCTGGAAGCGGTGGATTGCAAAATTATAAACCAAAACACTATGACACTAAATGACTATCAAGAAAAGGCGATGGGTACTTGCCTGCCCACTTGTGACAACTTCAGCTATATGATGCTCAACCTTGTTGGCGAGGTGGGTGAGTTAGCCGGCAAGGTTGCAAAGGCTATCCGCAAGGAAGAAATAGGGATGCACGACAACAAACTCCACGCCAAAGTATATGGCTCGCCTAAATTCCAATGGATAGACCACGACCTTATGAGCGAGGCAGGCGATATCCTATGGCAGCTTTCAGGACTGTGTAAGGTTATGGGGTGGTCGCTGGAGGATGTGGCACAGGGCAACCTCGACAAGTTGGCTGCAAGAAAAGCAGAGGGTACAATAATCACACACTCAGATCACTAATGAACAAGCCATTTTTACACAGGCTCAAGGCGCGTATCGTGCCGGTAACACAAGCTCCAAAGGCTACTGAGGAGGAGGGGCAGAAACTACTACCGAAAGCGGTGCAAGTGATACTATACACAGCTTGCCTGCACTCTGCACTCTACGACCTTATGGAGGAAATGACTGAAACAGGCGAATATCGCCACGCCAAGAAGCGCAACCTTAACGAGTGCATCCACCGCATAGGCTACATACACAACGCACTACACAAATCTATTGGCGCTCATTCGCACTACTTTGGGCGTTGGTATAACGAGCAGTTGGATAACGCCGAGGCGAGCATAAGAGAGCATATTCTGATACAGCCTCCACATAGAGCCTACAGTATAGTGCGTGCGCTCTTTAGGCTTGTAGAGCAAAGCAACGAGGCGTGTAGCAGGTGGCGATGCCCTGCGGTAGTAGTACATCTACCCGATGCGCTGAAGCTCCTTGATAGGTGTGAGTTCCCTGTAGAGGATAAGCATATAGACTTCATACTGCAAAATTGCATAGACACGAAAGACCTAACGAAGAAGATAACCACGGATAAGTTTGATAAGCTATGAACAACCGACCTACATACATAGCATCGTGCAGCTTCGGCAAGGATAGCCTTGCAACGACATTGCTTGCACTGGAGCATAACGAGCCACTTGACAGAGCGGTATTCTGTGAGGTGATGTTTGACCACGAAAGAGGTATAAGCGGAGAGCTTCCAGAGCATATTGAGTGGGTGCATAAGGTAGCAATAGAAGTTGGCGAGCTGGGGCGTGCCTGTGGATGTGGTAAAAGGCGTCAAAGATTATCGGCATTTTTTTCACAATGCCGTAAGGGGGGGGGAGAAGTTCAAAGGCAAACTCTACGGCTTTCCAATAGGAGGAAGATGCGTGATACAGCGAGATTGTAAGCTAATACCTATCCGCGACTATTACCGACAATTTGACAGCCATATCGTGCAATATGTAGGCATAGCAGCGGATGAACAAAACCGACTGCGACGCCTTAAGAATACCAAGCACACAAGTAAGGTTAGCTTGCTTGCCAAGTATGGAGTTACAGAGGCTATGGCGGTGGAAATGTGCAAGGTAGAGGGACTATACTCTCCGATGTACGACATAGCTCCGCGAGGTGGGTGTTGGTTTTGTCCTAATGTGCGCATTAAAACCCTTGTAGAGTTCAGACGCAAACACCCAGAGCTGTGGGCAGAACTGCTTGAGCTTGGCAAAACACCAAACCTCTGCTCCTACGGCTTCAAGTACGGCAAGACTGTAGAGGAGATAGACCGCAGATTAGACTTTGAAGAACGACAACTAAAACTATTTTGAGATGACAATCACAGGTAAAGTCCACTGCCTATTTGAGCAGTCGGGGACATTCAAGAACGAGTTTATCAAGTTGGGGATACCAGCCGAAGATTACGATATTCAAAACAACTTTGGACAGACAGACCATATTGTGGACTTGTTTGAGCATATAGAGGCTGCTTATGACGGTAAACCCTCACTGTTTGACAACATTCGGGGGGGGGATTTGGTGCTGGCGTTTTTCCCTTGCATTTACTTTTGCTGCTTGAGTCAAATGGATTTATCGTGGTCTGCTAAAAATTATCGGAGAATGAGTGGAAGGGAGGCTACGGACAATATACTTGAAAGGGTGCAAAACAGAGAAAAGTATTTCACTTTGCTAATTAAGATGTGTCAAGTTGCAAGAGAACGAGGATTAAGGTTGATTTTTGAAAACCCGTATTCTATGCAAACATTTTTGAAGTCAGGGTTTGTTCAGCCACCATCCGTAGTGGATGTGAATAGGACTTTGCGAGGGGATTATTTTGTAAAACCGACTGCTTATTGGTTTATCAACTGCGAGCCTACAAATGGGGAGTCGTTTCAAAAACCAAAAGAGGTTAAGCGTTTGATGTGGGAAAATAAAAGTCCGCAAGCAGGAGTTTGTTCCGAGAAACGCTCAATGATGTCTCCTGACTACGCACGAAACTTTATCTGCGACTTTATTTTAGGGAAAACACAAGTGCATACACAACAAAGTTTGTTTTAATTATGACTAAACAACAATTTATAGAGCTGTTTGAGGTGGTACAGCAGTACCACGAACAGAGCAGGGAGCTGGGCGAAATGCTCCACAAGACACTGCTTAACGGTCACTCGGTGGTCTGCTTTGGCAGTAAGCTACAAGAGGCGTATATCAAGCTATTGCACGATGTAAGCGGAGTACCAACAGAACTTATAGAACAGTTGCTATATGAGGATAGCTTCTCAATGTACATCGGCTTTGAGGGAGAGCAAAAGGAGTACCGCATTGTAACAGCCGAAGACCTCTGGGAGGCTAATGAGGAGTACAGGTGTATATCTCTCTACAATGGAGGGGTTAGTACAGTAGGATAACCATTTATAAACCTTATAAAAACACAGAATTATGAAAAAGTTTGAACTAATCTGGAAAATCGTATTTGTCGTACTGCTCGTTGCAAGCGTAGTGTTGTTTATCCTTGAGGGCAACCACCTTGTAGCGTGGGTAATCAATGCCGTACTATACTGCTTTATGCTGTGGCAGATATGTTCTGCACCTTGTGTGATAGACTGGACACCATAGTAATGGGTGTACACGCCATTCTCTTCGGTAAGGTAGAGGAGATTACAACTGCAAAGAAAGAAGATGACGAGCCAAAGGCTGAGCCAGTTAGACGAGCATTTAGAGCTGAAGTATAAGTATGAGTGGTTAGAACCATACAATAAAATGCTTAAGGGACAACTTGATAAACTACTTAAAGATAAAGAAGATGAAAATTGAGACTAAATATAGTATTGGGGAAGAGAAAATAGTTGTGTATAAAGGGGATATACATAATGCTACTATCTTGCGAGTGGACATTAAATGTGATGGGGAAGGTGTTGTTGCAATGTACCACATACAAGTGAACGGGAAAATATTAGTATACCCAGAGGATTGTATAAATAATGATATTGCCGAGATTATAGAGAAAAAAGAAAAAGCCGCTAAAAGTTGGCATAAAGTAAAAAAAGGCGCATTGTATAGATATTATGGCAATTGTGTTGAATGTGGCTATAGAATAGCTGATGGAGTAACGCAGAATGAGGCAAGAGATTTTGCCCATTTTTCACAAACTTGGCTGCATATTTTTGATTGCCCAATATGTGGCTCAAATTATTACACGGACTTTTAAGAAATAAGATTATGGAAAGAGTGAAATTATCAGAACTTGCAAAGCACTATCCTAAAATGTGCATTATGGTGGAAGCAGGTGACCTATTGGCGTTAGCGAAAGAGTTAATTGCAGAGGCTGTTGAACAAGCAAAAGCGATTAAGCCAGACCCGAATGAAGATTATTTAACGCGCAAAGAAGTAGCGCAGATGCTTGGTGTAACGAGCCAGACATTGTATAGATGGGCACAAAGAGGTTATCTAAAACCTATAAAGATTGGTGGAGCATTGAGATATGCCAAAAGCGATTGCGAAAGAATGGCATTTAGCCAGAAGCAAAGCATACCTTATGAGTAGACACATAGAGAGTAGTATTCAGAGGCAGTGCGTGGCGTGGTTTAGAATGCAATATCCGCGCTACGCGCTGTTGCTTGTTGCCAATGCCAATGGTGGCAAGCGTAGCCCTATAGAGGCAGCGATAATGAAAGGCGAGGGAGTTACGGCAGGTGTGGCAGACCTTACGCTCTACCTACCCAACAGCGAGCATCACGGACTGTGTATTGAGATGAAGACTGCAAAGGGTAGGCAGTCAGATCACCAAAAGATATGGCAGAGATTGGTGCAGGGTGCTGGCTACCGGTATGAGGTGTGTAGGTCGCTCGATGACTTCCAGAGCCTCATCCGTGACTATTTGAAAAAAAATTTGTGAAAAAATGTTGCCGACAGCAACAAAATGTAAAATTTGTTACTATATTTACGACTGAAAGCCAAAGGATTATGAACTATGGAGGGGGTTATGAGTAAACCGCTTACACCACGACAAGAAGCGTTTTGTAATAAGTACCTTGAGACAGGCAATGCCTCTGAGGCATATCGTTATGCCTATTCCACAGATAGAATGAAGTCTGAAACGATAAACAATGCTGCATATAAACTACTGCAAAAGGGCGAGATTAGGGCGAGGTTGGCATATTTGAGGGAGAATCTTGCGGAGGCTGCAGGAATATCAGCACTCAAAGTTGTGAGGGAACTTGAGAGAATAGCCTTTGCAGACCCAACAGTAATTCGCACAGATTGGGGGACTCTTAAAAGTTTTGAGGAATTAACAGCAGAGGAGAGGTCAATTATTAAGGATATAGATGTAAAAGTTAGATGTACAACAACAGCATCGGGGAATGATATAGTAGAAACGACTACAAGAATTTCAATGCACGATAAGTTAAAAGCTATAGAAACATTATCCCAGATGTTAGGCTACAATAAACCTATTAAGGTTGAAGCCGATGTAAAAAGCGAGAACAAGACAGTAGTATCTTTTGGCGATATGACACCAGAGGATATTGCCTACTTTGTAGCAGAGGTGCAAAAGAATGGATAGAGAAAACAGTATACTAACACTCGCCAGAGAGTCGTTTGGTTTATTCTCCAAAGCGGTATTCCCATCTTTGGAGTTTGCTGATTTTCACAAAACATACTACACCGTACTACAAGCCTTTGCCGAGGGGCGCATCAAACGCCTCATAGTTACAATGCCACCACAGCACGGCAAGAGTCAGGGCAGCACTCGCCTACTACCTGCTTATCTGTTGGGTCGCAATCCTGACCTCCGCGTAGCGATAGCCTCCTACGCAGACACATTCGCAAAGAAGTTCAACCGCGACATTCAGCGCATAATAGACCAGCCGAGCTATGCTGCTATATTCCCCGATACAGCTCTCAATGGCACAAATGTGGTAACAGTATCACAATCCTATCTGCGCAATAGCTCCGAGTTTGAGATAGTAAACCACAGAGGCTCACTCAAGGCGGTAGGTCGTGGTGGTGGTCTTACTGGTAACCCAGTAGACATAATGATTATGGATGACCTCTACAAGGATAGTGCCGAGGGTAACTCTCCAACCATACGCGATGCAGCGTGGGAGTGGTACACATCCGTAGCGCGTACACGACTACACAACAACAGCCAAGAGCTTATAGTCTTTACACGCTGGCACGAAGATGACCTCATAGGTCGCATAGAGCAGACCGAGCGAGTTATAACCCTTAAATCCCTTGCCGACATAGATACACTACCACAAGGGCAAGATGTATGGGCAAAGGTAAACTTTGAGGCTATAAAGGAGGATGCACCGACAGAGTTAGACAATCGCACCGAGGGTACACCTCTATGGGCTGAACGCCACAGCAGGGAATCACTGCAAGCAAAGCGCAAACTCGACCCACACAACTTTGAGTGCCTCTATCAGGGAAAGCCAGCAAGCCGAGAGGGATTGCTCTATTCAGCGTTCAAAACTTACAACGAGCTGCCACCACCTGCGGAGATAATCAAGCGCACAGCCTATGTAGATACTGCCGACACTGGCGAAGACTATCTCTGTGCTATTGCCTATGTAGTGGCAAAGGATGGTTACACCTATGTGACCGACCTACTATATACCCAAGAGGCTATGGAAGTGACAGAGCAAGCGACAGCTAACCTACTGACTCGCAACGACTGCCGAAGCGCAGCCATAGAGAGTAACAACGGTGGTAGAGGATTTGCCCGAAATGTGCAGAGGTTAGCACCAAGAGTTAAAGTAGAGTGGTTTCACCAGAGCGGTAACAAGGAGAGCCGAATATTATCCAATAGTGCAACGGTAACACATAACATCCTGCTACCCAGCGACTGGGCTTTGCGCTTTCCTTTGTTCTACGCACATCTAACGGCATTCAAACGGCTTTTTAGAGCCAACAGTCACGATGACTGTGCCGATGCCATTACAGGCATAGCAGAACGCGAATACCAGACCAAGAAACGAATAACACTATTAGCAAACTGATATGAATAAGATTGCACTAACAATTGAGAACGGCAAGGCGGTAACACTTGCCAACGCAAAGGAGATCGGCAAGGTTTACACCCTACCGCTTGACCTTGAGAGCCTAACCATAGAGCAAGCGCAGAAGCTCTATAACTACATCAACACCAACGCCACCGAGGATTACCGGGCATTTATGGCTGGCACAGGTACACCAACGGAACAAGTTTGGAGCAGCAAACTCAAGGAGTACTCGCGTATAGTATGCGGTGCTATTGCCGAGATTACAGGCATAGGCGTAGAGGCATTGCTTGCGCTATCCCTCAATAAGCAGAGATTATTCTGCGATGCCTTTGAGCTGAAAGTGATACGACCGCTGTATATGTTGGGTTTGTATGAGCCTAAAGGCATTAAGAGCTTTGAGTGGGAGGGTGTGGAGTATATGTTGCCACGAATGACAGCAGATGGCTTCGGAGGTTTGTTGCCAATGGCGGATGAAACAGCCGAGAGCTGGGCAGAGAGTAACGACTTACACCTTGCAAGCGCAAATCCGTATGAGTGTTTGCCTTTGATTGTGGCTATACTTTGCCGACCTGAGGGAGAAAAGTATGATGAGCTGAAAGCGCGAGAGCGTGCCGAGGAGTTCCGACAGCTACCTGCTTATATCGCTTTTGAGGTTTTTTTTTGCAAACTTACGCAAATAACTACTATAGTCAGTCTTATAGGCGCGTATTTGGAGCAGATGCAAAAGCCAAGCCCAGCAGAGAGCCAAGCGGAGGCGTAGAGTTACCTCGTTGGAAATCGCTGCTGATGTTCGCAGCACAGGGCGCAGATGGAGCGCTATTGCCATCAGAGGTGGAGAGAGTGAAACAATGGAAGCTGACTGATTATTTCGACCTATTAGAAGTAAAACTACAATATGCAGAGCAAAGAGCAAAATAAAGGCTTTACAGCCGATATAATAGCCGAGGTGGGAAAGTATAATGGGACAACCGAATATGCCGTTATTCGCGAGTTATGTGCCCTTTACGACCAATTCTGCGATTGCCCCAGCACCATAGAGCAACGATTGTATATTAGAAAACGAATAGATCACTACAAACTAAGGTTATTTATCAATGAGCAGAGCGAGAATTAACAACATCATTAAGGGCTATGCCGATAGTGTCGGCTATGGCTATGACACGGATATAGTGCCTACAGCGTTGGCAGGTGGCACGAAGTTCCCTGCTATATTCTGGAATGCACCCAATGCTGAGTGGAGCGATAGTCAAGCGAGGTGGCGATATCCAAGCACGATATACATTATAGCCGATGCAGGCGCACAAGATGTTACCGCGCTGTTGGATGAGTTACAAGACCACGCGCTACGCATACATAAAGCGCTACGCAATGATGCAAGAGCATACGCGGAGGGTACATTCAGCTGTAAGCCGATGACAGGCTTTGATAACACCACCACAGCTGCTATAGAGATGACCGTTAATATCTACTACGATGGCGGATGCTAAGGTAGGCACGCTGGAAGATTGGCAGCCGTTGTGTGACCTGATAAAGGAGAAGCTGGTAGTCAAACTTGCCGAACAAGACCACAACGCTACAGGTGCGCTTTCGGACAGCGTAGAGATGCGCGTTACCGAGCTACCCGATAGGTGGGTTATTGAGGCTTTAGCAAATACCTACGGAGTCTTTGTTAACAACGGCAGACGGCAGGGTGCTACGATGCCACCGATATCGGTAATTTGGCGATGGATGCAACAGCGAGGCATAGCCAGCGAGATAGCCAACGAGAGAAAGCGTAAAGGCATAGCGTTCGCAATAGCGCGTAGTATCTCCGAAAACGGCATCCCTCCGCAGAATGGCTATAGCCAGCACTACGCAAAGGGTAACACCATAAAGCGCACAGGTTGGGTGGATGATGTGATAGCGGAGAATGAGGAAGATATATACAAGATGGTGGAGGAGGTTATTGGCAGAGTGACAGACTGGATTATTTTTAACAAGTATAAACATACAATCAAATTCTTAAACGATGGCAATTAGTGTTACTTTCCGATTTGAGGAGGCGCAATGCTTTGCGGATATCACGCAAGACAGCGCAACACCTACAACGGTGTTTATCGGCAAATATAGCAAGGTTATAACCGAGCGAGAGCAGACTATCAACCTAACACCATACTTGCGTGAGCAGATACGCATACAGGCTGTTACGCACGAAACATTCAGCTCTGTAAATATGTCGGTAGTGCCAGCTGTGACAATAAATGGCAAGACATACACAGCCACAGCGAGCTATCGCCTCGCCTCGGTGGCATTCAACCCGGATGACAATCTATGTAGTGATTTGCCCTACCGCGTTATAGATAGTGGGCAGACCGATGTCGTGTATATCCAACTGAATAAGGGATGGAGTGGCGAGGTAAGACAAGGCGCTACCCTGCTTACCTACAACGACCATAGGTATGAATATAACGATATCGTACCCTTTGCGATACAGCCAACAGCCGACATCAAGGTGACAATAAGCGATGACAAAGGTGTAGCATACGACAATATAGACATACGCTACCGCATTCGCCCTATGGGGTTAAACGGAGTGCGCCTCGCGTGGATAAACCGCTACGGAGCATTAGACTTCTGGAACTTCGACCACTTGAGAGAGCAGGACTTTGCGGCTACCTCAGAAACAATCTACACCCATAACGGCTACACCAAGCTCAACACAGCAGCAGAGCGCAGATATACCGTTGAAACAAGAGAGCTAACTACCGAGGCACTCAACGCTATGTCGTACATCATCGCCTCGCCTGCGGTGTGGATCGTGACCGATAACCTTACCGGTTACCCAACATTTGAGGAGGTGGATGTAGTAACCGAGGAGTGTAAGGTGTTCAACGATGCAGAGTTGTTGGGTCTGCAAGTGTCTTACCGACCTAAAAAGAGAGTGTTATGATAGAGGTTTATTTGGATAATGAGCAGTTGGAGATTGCCGAGGATGTAAGCATAGGCTTAACAGTTAGCATAGCGAGCATTGAAGACCCTATTAGTGCAAGCGCATCCTTTACGCAAAGCATAGATGTGCCGAGAACAGCGCACAATGAGGCTGTATTTGGGCATACCGAGCAGATACTCTCGCCCGACATATTCAACCACTCAGAGCATATCGCTGCAATCTATGAGGATGGTGTGGAGCTTATCAAGGGGAAAGCATACTTTGAGGGTGCTACCGATACGCACTACAAGGTGCAGATTGTCGGCAACGAGTTTGATTGGCTGGAGCGCATTAAGGATAAAAAGCTGAACGAGATAGATAGTGGCACAATTAGTCAGTTCCGCGAGTATGAAACTATGACTGAGGAGCAGCGCAAGGCGGTGTTCTTTGCATTGGTGGAACACGGCTGTTGGTGGCAAGAGGTAGATGATGAAACTATACGCAGAGAGTGGGCAACCTATGCCGACCTTGTGCCGTTTGTCGGTTTGACTGCAATACTGCGCTCTATCTTCAAGGGCTACACAATAGATGCAGGCTCGGTTACAGACTTACTCTCGCGCCTATATGTCACAGGGCAATGGAAAGCTCCTGAGAATGCGGATGTACTTGCAGATGACAACGCCTTTGAACTATCGTGCAACGGCAGAAATGTGCGAGAGGTGGTTGTTGATGGCGAGACCAACGAGGTAGTAGGTGGCAAACTGATAGACAGCAACCCTCAGTGGATAGAGGTCTTTGATACTATAGAGCAGAGCAAAGGCAACATAGTAATGGAGACATATGAGGAGAGTGTAGGTGGCGAGACTATTACGCACTACAGCCCTTATTTTGAGCCGACAGAGTCATTGCGTACAGCCTACAAACTACATCTAAATTACACCTCTAAAATGGTTAATCGTGGCAGCGAGTTAGGCTATGCGTATGCGGATACGATACATTTTGGTGGCACTCCTGTGGCAAGGCTATCTCTCAACGATGGTGTGCATTGGTTGGATGGTGCAGAGGCTCTGAATGTAGGGCTATTCCGCGAGGCAAAGATAACACCGAAGCCTGCGGATATAGAACTTAAGGAGAGCGAAAAAACCGACTTTTATTTGCAACTTTCAGACCCAAGTATGTACACCGAGGTGGTGCAGATTAGCTGGAAGAGATACGCATATATAACCGAGACTAAATACACTACTATAGCCCAAATAACAAGCGAGCGCACACACTTCCGAGCTGCTTGCTACTTTGATTACAACACCAACCTTACGGTGGATTCGACACCAAGAGCGGCTATAGGTCTCAAAACTAAATATGGCGATATTGTGGTCATAGGCGATGCAGAACAAGCGTGGGAAATCCTTGACTTTAGCCTTAACGCCATAGTATTAAAAACACCTTGCACAAACGAGAACGAGGTGCGCGAGGTTGCAGTTCAATTGTACCAAAATAGCGATGTCAGCTTTGTAACCTTTGATGTAAACATCCTAACTACTGGCTTTGAGGTGACAAGCACCGGCACAGGCTTACCAGTCGGTTTTAGTTGTTCAATGGGTACAGGAGGCAACGAGGTATTGTTTAGCGTAGCAGAGGCTACCATAGAGCCTGTATTCAACTTCTCGCCAAAGTTGCACGATGATATCTCGCTCAACGATGTAGGTGGGGATATTCAGGCAACAGAGGCACTAAAAGCTATCATGCAACTGCTCAACCTACGCATATACACAAATAGCGACACGAAAACAGTGCATATTCTGCCATATAGCGAGTTTTACAACAACGATGTGGTAGACTGGAGCGACAGAGTAGACCGAGATAAAGGTGTTGAAATAACCACCATTGGCGATAATATCGGCAAGGCGTTCAAGCTGACCTATGCAGAGGAGAACAGCGTAGTTGCCGAGTATAACAAACGCCACAAAGAGCCTTATTTGTCATGGTCAACACCACTGCCTAACAAGATGAGCAAGAGCGATTATGAGCTACAGAATAGCACATTTAATCCGCCTTTCAGCATAAGCGCAAGGCGTGTATTCCCAAACAGCGAGAGCCGTTATAGCATATTGCAATTAGCTGATGCAAGCACCCAAGATGACCAATCAAATGTAGACCTTGCCAATATACCGCGAACACTGGTAATGCTACAGAGTGGCGAGGATGATGATTTGATGTACTTCGGCAATCGCGGACTTATTCCGTACTATGTACAGCCAATCTTCGCTGTAACTGATGGCGCAGAGAGCATATCATTTAGCGGAGAGCAAGGCTTGCACAAGTACTACGACAAGCAGGTTAATGCATGGAACTACGGCAAGCGTATCACTTGCTATTGCCGTGTAGAGCCGCAAGAGGTTGAGAGCCTCCGCAAGGCTGATACTTCGGTGGTGGACTTCCGCTCAAAGTTCAAACTCAAGATAAACGGCGAAGATATCTACTGCCGTTTGGAGAGCATCGAAAACTATGAGCCTCAGAATGTTACCCACAAGTGTAGTTTTCTCTATATGGAATAATTTTTTGTAAAAAATGGCTTACCTTGTAAGCCGAAAGGAGGGTTATAGTTATGGCAGAAAAGGATATTATATTACGCATAAATGCGGTTACCAATCAAGATGTAGTCGAAGCATACGGAGAGACTATAGATGAAGCACTCGGAACATACGAGAAATGGATCAAGACAACCAAAGATGCTACTGCGGTTATTGAGGGATACAACAAGAAAATAAAGGAGGGTAATACTCTTACAACCGAAGAGATAAAATCCCTGAACGAGGAGAAAGCGAAGCGCAGCGAGGCGCAGCGATTGATGCGCCAAGAGGATAAGATACGCACATCGGCAAATGGCTCTCTCAAACAGCAGCAGCTACTGCTCTCAAAGGTTAATGATGCACTGCGTAAGTTGACCGATGAGCAGAAGAAAGCCCACCCTGAATTGGTAAAATTCCAAAAGGCACTATACGACCAAGTAAAGGGTGTTAATGCCGAAATGGGTAATTTCCAAATGAATGTGGGTAACTATCCGCAGTTACTACAACAGATATTACCTGTGCAGGGGCAGATGAGCAATGGATTGATGCAGATAGCGAAGAGTATGGGAGCAACTACTGGTGCGCTCGGCGTTCTCGGCGGTGCTCTCGGTGTAGGGGCTGTTGCGTGGGCAGGTTTTCAGCAGGCTATGGAGCTTACCCAAACGGTGGGCGATGCCGTGGCTATCAAGGTAGGTGGCTGGAGTGCTGCGTGGGATAAGTTCGTGAGAATGGTAGTATCGTGGGACTTTAGCAACTTTATCCAAAATCTCAAGGATGCGAAACAAGCAGGAGAGGAACTGACCGCAGAACTTGACGAGTTATTCGAACGCAACAATGCTTTGAAGATAGCGCAAGCAGAGGCATCAATAGAGCAAGAGAAGAATTTGATGATAATGCGTGACCAAACAAAGAGCCTCAAAGAGAGAAAGGAGGCAGGTCAGGCATATATAGAGAGTGTACGAGAGCTGGCAAGGGTTGAACAAGATATAGCACAGCAAGAGTTCGATGCGCGGCTTAAGAACTTTGCAGTACAGACCGGTCTGAGTGAGGAGGATGTACAATTTTACATCAAAAACTACAACAAATACAGAGAGGTCAAAGAGGCTACATCGGCTGACGAAAAGCGATTTATTGATATTTCGAGCAAATACAATGACGCTAATGATGAAATTACCTCTCAGTTGGTAGATGCGTGGGTGCGTGTTTCTACAGCTATCTCAAATGGCGAAAAGTCTATACAGCGTGCAGCTACAACTGTAAGTTCACTAACCGCGCAAGAGCAGAGAAAAGGGATTAAGGCTGGCAAACAGGGTGTAGATATAGATGCCTCAAAGGTATTCACATTTAAGGAAGATAAGACAAAGGTAAAAATCGCTACACAAAACCTCTTTTCAGCATTTGAGGAAGAGATTGACAAAGAGTTGGCAGGCGTTCAAACAATGAGAGGTGGTGGCACTTCTCCGTTTGCGGTCGCTTTGGGTGTATCTGATGAAGAACTTACCACAATAAAGAGCCAAGCACTATCGGCAGCGCAGAGCATCTATAACTCTATACAGCAGTTATCGCAGCAATCGACACAGCAGAGGTTAAAGGATGAGCTGGAGGCTATAGACAACCAAGCAGAGAGCGAGAAAGCAATCCTCAAGAGCAAACTCGATCGCAAACTTATCAACCAAAAGCAGTATGAGAAGAAACTCGCAGAGGTAGACAAGGCAGCCGAGAAGAGGAGAGAGGAGGCAAACCGCGAGGCGTTTGAGAAGAACAAGGCGTGGAATATCGGTCAGGCACTTATGAATATGGCTCTTGCTATTACCAATATTTGGGCTACTAACAAGGGTGGTGCAGCTGCGCGTATTGCGGAGACTGTTATCGCAACAGCATCTGGTCTTGCACAGATAGCGACTATTTCGGCACAGAAGTATGCGCGAGGTGGAGAGCTACACGGAGCATCTCACGCGCAGGGTGGTATCAAGGGCAACATTCAGGGTCATAACATAGAGCTTGAGGGAGGCGAGATAGTAATCAACAAGCGCAGCTCTGCCAAGTATCGCAAGGCGTTATCGCTTATCAATTCAGAGAACGGCTGGGGCGTTGACTTTGCTAACACTCGCGGTCGTGGTTATAGGTTTGCGCGAGGTGGAGTGTTAGGCTCTTACGATTTCAGCCCGGCGCCCGTACCTAAGCCTGAAAGCATAACAAAGGCTATTGAAGTAAGCAATCAGCGTACCGAGGCAATGATAGCAGCGACTAACCGCAGAATAGACAGACTGCAAGTGCAAGTGAATATCTCCGACATAGAGAGCGCAAGCGAAACCAAACAAGTACATATCAATAGAGCATCGCTTTAATGGGAAAGTTTGATGTCAATCAGTATATAGCAAACAAGGCAGGGTCGTTCACATCATCGAGCGACTTTGCCAAGTGGGCTGTGGAAAACCGCGTGATAGACCCTAATAGGGTGCGTTATCAAGCTATCCGCGAGTACTACCATTCATTGCCCCACCGTGACCGCAGGCAGGCGAAAATAGAGACTGCCGACCACTTCTGCCTATCCTACGACAGAATAGAGGAGATACTGTATCGTAAGAATATGTAAAAAGTCCACATACGGAAAAGACAATTGTGTAAATAATTTTGTTGCTGGGGGCAACAAAATGACCCGAAAATTATGGAGAATATCGTAAAATTTAACATTGACAACAGCGCAGGAGTCGCAACAATAGACATAGAGGGCGTTATCGGCACACCAACCTACAGCGAGGATGACAAGGTAGCAACCTATGAGGCGTTTAAGGGCAAGATTGCCGAGATAGGCAAGGCTAACCCTCGCAAGGTTGTTGTAAACATCCGCTCCACAGGAGGCGATGTGAACGATGCGCTACTTATCTACGATGCGCTTAAAGAGGTTAAGAATGTCGAGACTATCTGCTACGGCTACACAGCTTCGGCAGCCACAATTATAGCGCAAGCAGCAGCACAGGGCAAGCGCAAGATGTCGGCTAATGGTCTGTACCTTATCCACCGAGCAAGCACATCTGTAGAGGGTAATGCTGGCGAGTTTGAGGCAAAGATTGACCTATTACGCAAGACTGACGAGCGTATCGCTGCAATCTATGCAGAGGCGAGTGGCAGACCAGCTGAGGAGTTTGTTGCGCTTATGGGCGAGAATAACGGCAACGGAAAATGGCTCAACGCAGAGGAAGCACTCGCAGCAGGTCTTATTGACGAAATCACAAGCAAAACCAAGATAACAAACGAGTTCAACCCGGAGGAGCAGGGTTTGCCTGCTCTTCCACAAAATCACACAACAATGGCAGAGAAAACAACAGTTCTTGACCGAATGCTTGCTTGGTTTGAGAAGACCGAGCAGACCGAGATTGAGAACAAAATCGCAGAGAAAGAGGCGGAGATGGCAAACATTACCGCAGAGCGCGATGCAGCAGTAGCCAACATTGCTACCCTTGAGGCAGAGCGCGACACTCTCAAGGCACAGCTTGCCGATAAAGAGGCAGAGGTGCATAATCTTCAGGCACAGCTCGCTGAGGCAAAGGCTATGGCTGTAAAGGCATCAGAGCCAACACAGCAGGTACAAGACCCAGACCCACAAGTTGGAGCAACAAAAACCGCAAATCAGCTCGCATACGAGGCTGATGTAGCAGCATTCAAGTAAAAACAACCAATAAAATTAGTTAGTAAAATGGCGAATTTAATTACAAACCCAAAGAATTACACTGGTGATGAGATGGCGGAAATCTTCCTCCGCACCAGCTATACCGGTGAGAACGCAGCCGCACTCGGTCTGCGCGTAATGTACAACATCCCTGTTAACACTACTCTCAACTTCTGGCAGCGCCGAGAGAATATCCTGAGCCAGTTCTCGGATGGTTGGCAGGGTGGCGATGCTTCACTCAAGTATCAGAAGACCCTCAATATGGAGAAGATTAAGGCAGAGCAGGGCTTTAAGGCATCTGACTACGTCAATATGATCTATGAGCGTCTTACTAACTATGCTGATGTCAACTTGCAAGACTTGTCAGGCACTGACATTGAGAAAGCAGAGGTATCACTCTTCCGCGAGGCTATCGCTGAGGATGTGCGTGTAGCAATGTGGGTAGGCGATAAGGCAAGCACTGTATCTACTCGCACAGCATTTGACGGCTTTATCAAAAAGGCTTCAACTTACCCTGGCACAAAGAAGATGAAGCTCTCAGCTGCGACTGCAAGCAATGTTATCTCAACCTTTGACTCTATCCTCAAGGCAGCACCAAAGCAGCTTAAGGCTCTCAAGACATCTGGTAAGTTGGCATTCTTTGTGACTGATGATGTTTACGAGGCTTATGAGTCTGCTCTTGACGCTAAGAACAACACTCTTGCATATAGCGAGATGCAGAACGGTCGCGTATCTCTCAACTATCGCGGTATTGAGGTGCGCCGTATGGGTGTAGATGGCGCGTTCAAGACTCAGGGACAGACTACTATCCTCTTTACACACAAAGAGAACCTCGTGTTTGCGGTAAACACACGCGATATGCCAGATTCTGAGGTGCGTATGTGGTACAACCCTGACGAGAATGAGAACCGTCAGCGTGCTTGCTTCCTCGCAACAGCAGAGTTGCTTGATGACGAGCTTGTTGTTTACGGCTCAACAACTTATTCTGCTTAGTGTTTAACTCGGTGGGCGCAGGTTTAGGCTTGCGTCTGCCTTAACGAACAAAAGATATGGCAATTACAACATTATCAGGATATATTAGACAGTGCGGTAGACAGTCTGGTGGCGTGTCACGCATTGGTATCATCCCAGCAGCAGATATCGACTCAGTAACAGTTACTGAGGGTGTAGTATCAGCAATCAAGTTCAAGAGTGGCAAGGCCTTTAAGGACTACCAGAGTGAGCTTGATCAGGCGGAGTTCACATACAACAATGGCGAAACTAATTTGTTGCTTCGCCTTAACCGCGTAGGCAAGACTGCTTCTATCGTAGTCGCAGAGCTTGAGGAGGTTGCGCCTTGTGGCTTGGTAGCTATCGCGCAGCTCAACAATGGCGAGACTGCCCTTATCGGCTACACCGAGGAATTTGGTCTTACTCGCCCTATCATCAATGTGGAGAGCGAGTTTAATAGTGGCAAGGCGCTTACCGATGCCAACTATGTGGATGTAACCCTCAAGACATCGCAGGTTGTACCTCCGTTGTTCCTCTCTGAGAGTGTGCAGATTGACACTCTGTTCACAGCAGCAGCTTAAATAAATCTTCTTCATTCAGGGGAGGTATAACCTCCCCACCTTTTAATTTTAACCTATGGCAAAGAAACAAAAAAAAGGCGTAAAGGTCGCTAATAATATACCTATCGCAGGGGATATGTTCAAACCTGCCACCTCTGCCAATAATGGCAAAGTATGGGTATGGGGAGCAGATAACCTATTTCCTCAGCGGTTGAGTTTGCTGGCGCGTAGCAACTCAATACATCGCGGTATAATGAAGTCTAAGGCTGATTATATCGCTGGTCGTGGCTTTGCCTACGATGACAGGAACATCGCGCTTGAGCGCGTAGTGAAACGCGCAAATGGAGAGCAGAGCCTCGCGGAGGTTATGCACCGAGCAATATACGACAAGATTATGACCGGCAATGGCTTTATAGAGGTTGTTTTTGCCTATGGTCAAATCTTATTCTTCCACCAAGACAGTACACGCTGCCGAGTAGTTAAAGCAGACAGCGACACACATATAGTTATCTCCAAAGATTGGAATAACCACCTCACAGAGTACGATGTTACTCTGCCTATATTCCCTGCGTTTGAGCAGCAGAGCGACAAGACTATGCGCTCTATTATCCACCTAAAGGACTATGAGCCGATGTATCAGCACTATGGAGTACCTGACTATGTGGCTGGTCTAATAGATGCACGAATAGGTTACAAGACTGCAAATTGGAACGAGCAGAGGCTTGATAACAGTTTTCAACTCTCTGGTGTTATGTCGATAGCACAGGACTTTGATAGCGAGGAGGAGGCTCTTGCTGTGAAACGACAAGTTGAACAAAAGTTTGCTGGAAAGCCAGGTCAGGTCTTGTTTACTATATCTAACGAGGCTGGCAGCTCTCAATTTACGCCTATACAATCAAGTAACGAGGGCGATTGGCTCTCTCTGCACAATGTGGCTAAGGAGGATATGGTTACAGCACACAGTTGGTATGTGTCGTTGTCCGGTCTTGACTACGCCACAGGTATATCATCTGACCGTATGCTCAACGAGTACTCTGTTGCCCTTGCTACCATTATAAAGCCAGAGCAAGAGGAGTGGTTAGAGGCTATTCGTGCAGCACTATCAAAGGTAGGCATTGACGGCAGTAGTCTTGAGTTTATCAATAAAGCGCCAATCATTGAGAAGCCTATCTATATGAAAGTATGGGAGGCACGCAAGGCAGATGGTATGGACTATGATGAGAACGACCCAGCGCAGCAGGTCTATTTAGCTAATATCGCAAAGGTAGGAGGGGCAAATGAATAACATTATCACACCGCAGGAGGTTGTAGATATTGCATTCCCAGCGAATAGCAATATGAAAGCAGAGAGTATCAATGAGTATGTTGTACACTCTACCGAGATAAAGTACATACTTCCAGCATTGGGCGAGGCTCTATATGCTAAGTTGGGCGAGCTTCCAGAGTTGTGCGATTTGCTCAAGCCTGCGCTTGCGTTCTTTGTTAAATGTGAGCTTATACCGTCATTATCGCTGTCAATGAGCAATGGTGGTATTGCAGTCACTAATCCTCAATATATGAGCGCAGCGACTGATAAGCAGCGCACACTCCTATATGAGAGCGAATTGAGCAAGGCGCACATATTGCTGAATGAAGTAATAGCAGACATTGCGAAATCGGGCAAATATCCTGAATATAAGGGAGGAGTAAAAGTCAATAGAAAAACATCGTTGGGTATAATATTGTAGGTATGGCTAAGTTTGATATCTCAAAGTATTGGGAGTTTCGTGTGTGGGTCAAATCGCAGATAGAACAACTGCGAAAGCTTGTAAGTGAATACCAGCCAGGTAGTGGCGGTGGGGGCGATAGCAACTTTAACCCTAATGGGTCATACCCCAATATGAGCGTAGGTAAGGCAACAACAGCAACAACATTAGCTTCTGCGCCTGCAATATCGGCAAGTGGGAATGGTATTGCCATAACAGCAGGTGGTAAAACATCATCTACTCTATCACTAAAGACTATCAACGGAGCAAGTATAATAGGCTCTGGGGATATAGATACAGGAGGAGACTTTGACCCTGATGGTACATACCCCAATATGAGTGTAGGCACAGCGACTGACCTTAGTGGTCGAAATGAAGCCTCGCCTGCGGTATTTACCTATAGACCGAGTGCTGGGGATAAGAGCATTAAGGATGACAATGCCTTTATTCGCAGGGTAAAGGGTAATAGTATAGCGTGGAATCAATATGCTACGCGTATAGCACGAAGTAGTGGAATTACATTTACATACAGTAATGGAGTGTATGAGTTGAGTGGTACAACAACAGGTACATATTTCAATACAGCCAACCCTGCTAATTTTGTTTCGGGACACAAAATATTACTTATTTTAGACATTGTAGCCAACCCTAACAATATTAGTTTTAAGTATGGAGATTTGAATGCAAATGCCCAATTTGATATAAACACGACAAATCATATTATATATACCACCCCAACAACAAGAAGTTACAACTTAGGCATTGTGAGCTTTGGTGGTGTTGGCGTGGATTTTTCGGGTGTTAAAATTAGGCAAATGTGGGTTGACCTTACCGCAATGTTCGGTACTGGCAACGAGCCTACAACCGTAGAGGAGTTCCGTGCGCTCTATCCTAACTCTTACTATCCTTACAACGCTGGAGAGCTTCGTAACCTCGTGTGCAGTGGTATCAAGACGGTGGGATTTAATGAGTTCAACGGCGCTTATGCGCGAGTATTGCCAAACGAAAGCTACTACTTAGGTGGCTCATATACATCTATCGGCTTTGCTACTGAAATTGGAGGAGCGACTGAAAGCATATCCATACCAAGCAATAGAATATACACTCCTACGCAGTTGGGATATATCTACGCCACTGGTACAGATATATGTATCAACCTCCACCACACAGGCTATCGTGATGGCGAGTATGAGCCTTATAAAGAGGTTACTCATACACTGCCACTCTCACAGATAACAAACGGAGAGCCATTGCGTAAAGCTGGAGGCGAGGTATATGACGAGATAAACGAAACAGAGTATATAAGGCGTGTAGGTGTGCGAGGATATGCCACAGGCGATAAAGATGATGCAACACTACTCACTGATGGCATATATACTAACTATCCGCTTGACGAGCCTATCGTAAAGCCTATTGAAACCCCTATAGACTTTAATTACTATGTAGAGGACTTCGGTACTGAGGAGGCAATACTTGCAGAGAACAGCGCACCATTTAGTGCAGATATTGTCTATGCTTTCAACGCAACTGACAATATCCGCGACAATGAGCGTAATATTCAAAGACTTAATAAAAAGGTTAGTGAGCTTGCAACTGCTAAAAATATCGGCACAAAACCGCTTCGTTTTCTTGCTCTTAACGAGGCAGTTGAACCATTTACATTTACTGTCTTTGAATACGAATTTATCTTATATGATGATTCTAACGACTACGATGGATACATTACGATAATGCTTACACCACCAGATTCTAACATAGGCATTGAGGAAATAACCCACATTGTCGAGTATGAATTTACATTTACAACCGCTGGGGAGGTAAATAGTTATTTGAATATCGCAGGGGCGCACTGGGGGGAGATAAGCAACGAGATAGAGCCAAATATGAGGTACATTATCAAGGTAATAACATTTGACGGTTCAGACTACTTTATAACGAATAAAAAAACTTATGCAAGAGAGGAATATAATTAACGGAATAGCAGCTGTTTCGGTAGCTCCTTTTCTTGAGTTCTACCACAAACTGATACCATACCTTATGGTAGCGTTGGTGCTTATAGTCACAGATAGCCGATTTGGTGTGGCAGCCGCCAGAGCGCGTGGCGAGACAATACGACCCTCTCGCAAGTGGCGCAGGGCGATGAACAAGTTCGTGGATTATATCTGCTGGGTAACACTCGCAGGGTTATTTGGCGATACATTTGGCACAGTGTTCCACATCCCCATACTTGCAGCCGTAATGCTGGTATTCGTGTACGGCATAGAGTTGTCAAGTATAGTGAACAACTACCTTGAGTATAAGGGCATCCACAAACACATAGATATTACACGCTTACTGCTCAAACTCTTTAAGCGCGAGGATATGGCAGAGGTAATAATAGATGAACCAACACATAACAACGATGGTACAGATAAAGATAACAGCGAGCATTAAGAAGCTCGGAGAGACCTCTATAGAGGTGCTTACAGAGGCAGCAGAGGCTGTAGGTTTGGATAGTATTATCGTGACATCCACACAGCGACCAACACGCGCTCAGGCGGAGACAATGCTCACCAATATTGAGCAGAATCGCAACATCCGCTACAAGTGGGCAGGGCAGCAGGTTATGGACCTTGCAAGGCGTATGCGCAGCACCAAAGAGCCACGCGAGGATATCATTGCAGCGATGACTGCAAAGATTGAGCAGTTGGCAGAGCAGGATATGCGCGTAAGTAAACACTGCGTGAGCGATGCAGAATATGAGGAGTGCAATGTTATTGATGTTTCTTATCGTGATATGCCAGAGGATAAGCAAGTGCCGTTCTTGGCGCAGATGGTCGCAAAGCCAGAGGTCGTGAAAATTATACAACCTCTCACGCGAGAGATAGCAGGCTTCGATATGGCAGAGCCGGCACTACACTTTGAAATAGAGCAAGCATAGACAGCAGTTTTTCATAGGTTAGGTTTAGTTTAGGTTAATAGTGGAGGTTTGAGCGCTGCCGTTGGCTGTCGCGGTAGCGCCAAACCATTTTAGTAAGGCTATGAGGATAAAAACGGTTGAGGGTTCAAAGAAGAAGCTATCGCTACATATTGAGCCTATTGGAGGACACACGATGTCATCTTATAACTTCGCGGTGGAGTACTTTACCTCTACTATGCGAGTTGTTAAGCTGACTAAAGAGGATTTACTAAAGCAAGATGATAATACTTACATCATCCGCGTAGACACAACCCTGACTGGTTGTGGCGATCTAAAGGTTAGAGTTATAGCGTACATTCCCGATTCGGACTTTGTGGAGGGCGTGAGAGAGGAAATATACGACTTTGAGACCGATATTGAGGTAGTTAGTAGATTGCGATAATGGGTTGCTTAAATATCAAAATATCGGCTATTAGTGAGGCGCTAAAGCCTACAATAACATCCGTAACTGATGGTATTAAGGCTACTATATCCTCGGCTGAAGCGCTGTGCTGCTCGCTAACTGCAAACGCTCCGCTTGCTGTATCTATTGGAGCTATGGGTGTGCCTCTAAAGGTTACTATAGGCGAGATATGCACCACTCCGCAAGACTTCTACTTGGAGGTATCGCCCAATGTGGTATGGCTTACTCCAGATAACAATTTCTCAGATAATTTTGAGGTAAAATCTAACTTAAAGTGGATAATAGAATAATATGGCAAAAGCAGATTGGTTAAAAGCAACGCCAGCATCGGGTAGTGGCGATGCGAATGTTAATGTATCGGCGAACACTCACACTGGGCGAGTTATGCGCACAACGGTACTGACTTGGAAAGCTGCGAATGTGGCGGATGTACCGCGCACTGTACATCAGGCAGGTAAGCCTGAGTATGTAGATATAGACGATGCAGCATCGGCAGATAAGGATGGTAAGGTCGTAACTATCTCTGGAGTGTCCAACTCGCAGAAGTTGACCTTTAAGCTCGGCACAGGTAATCTACAGATTACGCTGCCATCCAAGTACACTGCAAACTCTATGCAGACAACAAATGGAGCAAACATATCTGGAGACCCTGGAGCTGTGGCAGAGTATCCATTCTCTATCACTATTACAGTACCAGCCAACGAGTCTACCTCTGCGCTATCGCGCCAAATTATAGTTACAGATGGCGCAGGTCATCAAGATGTGTGTGTACTTACATCCGCAGCAGGAGATGCTTATATCACTATCGCAGAGGGCGATATAGAGCTTGACTACCTCGGCACTCCTGTAACCATTGCAGTAGAGTCTAACACTAATTGGACAGTTGAATAATGGCAACAATCAACAAAGCGTGGGCAACCATTGACTACACTGGTAGTGGTAATGGTACGGCAGTATTCTCGGCAGAGCCAAATACAGGCGAAGAGCGCACTATGCAAGTGTCATTCGTGGATAGCTCGCGCTCTGTTATCGTTGTGCGTACACTACGCCAAGCAGGAGGAGGTATATCAGAAACCTATACTCGCCTAACATATATCGAGTGTACAGGCGAGCAGTATATTGACCTCGGCTATGTGGTTAAGGAGGATGATGTCATCGAGGTAGACTATATCCGCACATCATCCACAAGTGCCGATAAGGCTCTATTTGGTGCAAGCGATGGCACTAATGGTATATGGTATAGCATTTATGGCGCTAATGCTTATTACCGCTTTGGGCACAATGCATCAGATAACGCCAGCGGTGCGGGCAATAGATATAGGGTGAAGTTGCAGAAGGGTAATGTCGATGTTGATGGTTTGACCGAGGCGCTCTCATTCACAGCGTTGCCAGATGTGCCGTTGTATCTCTTTGCGAGAAACTCCTCAAATACAAGCGTCACGATGTATTGCCATTGCAAGACACGCGGGTTTAAGATTACCAAGCAGACAGGTGAGGTGGTAATGGAGCTACACGCCTGCAAGCGAGATTCTGACGGCGCAATCGGTATGATTGACCTTGTGAGTGGCCAGTTCTACGCTAACGAAGGAAGCGGAGAAGACTTTATCGCAGGCGGTGAAGCAAGGATGGGTGATGGCTATGAGGCCATAGATTATGTGACATTTAGCAAGGACAAGCTCTACGACCTCGGCATAGTGAATAGTAATCAGACTATAGAGGTTATGTTCGCACGAAGTGAGAAGTCGACTACACCTTATCTTTATGGATGTGTGACAAGCCCACACACGGCATCGGTTACTGCTTATCTATCTTCAGGAGGTGCGTGGCGATTCGGTTCATCGTATAAAGGACTTAGTACGAATAACACCTTTATAAATAGGGTTATTATAGCGAATGGAACAACGAACTTCAACTTTACCGCAGGCACATTCACAAAGTCAACATTTACGACCCCCGATACCGTAGTGCTTGGTGGCTATAGAGCCGCATCGGGAGCGTTGACGCAGAACTATCAGGGTAAGGTATATTATATCCGTATTACCCAAGATGGTAATACTATCATTGATTATTACCCGTGCAAACGACTTAGCGATGGTGTCGAAGGCTTTTGGGATTGCGTGACAAACACATTCATTGAGCCAATATAATGAGGACTATATACTACATACTCATTGCCTTTGCTGTAGGCTTATTTATCGGGTTGTTGCTCGGCAAGGAACATCGCGTAGTTACTACCCACACAACCGTTGACACGGTAGTGTATTACCGACCTATCCACACAGCTTCAGCTACAACCGAGGTGCGGACAATCTCATTGCCTCGCTTGTTGTTCGCTCCAGCAGATACAGTACACACGACAACGGTAATAGTCAAGGGCGAGAGCGTAGAACTACAAGTGCCAATCGAGCGCAGAGAGTATAGAGATAGCAGTTACTACGCTGTAGTATCTGGCGCAGTAGTGGGCGATATACACCCGACACTTGAGAGCATTGAGACCTACGCAAAGAACACCGTGCAGACCACCTATGTACATCCACCAAAGGTACGACCTTATGTATCGGGAACATTTGGTAAGCAGAGCATAGGCGCAGGAGGTGGTGTTATTCTCTTCGATAAGCACGGTATAGGTGCAGACTACATCTACACAGGTGGGCAGGGTAGAGTAATGGCAAGATATACATTTATATTTAGATAGGCTATGAAAATAATTTACAACAATCTTATCCCATTCAAGGGATTTACAGCGATAAACCTCTTCGGAGTTATTTTCGCTCGCAGGGGCAATAGCTTGCCTCCTCACACTATCAACCACGAAAAGATACACACAGCGCAGATGCGAGAGCTGGGGTATATCGGTTTCTATATCCTTTACTTTGTGGAGTGGGTCTATCATCGGATATTCCACACTCGCATAGCCTATCGTGCGCTATCATTTGAGCGCGAGGCGTATAAACACCAAAGCAACTATGACTATCTAAAGACTCGCAAACCATTCGCTCAATGGAGACGAAAATAGACAACGAGTGGTACTTTATCTATTGGGATGACTATGCACCTGAACGCAATGAGAAATAACCCACATAACAGCCGGGCTTCATAGCCCACTACCCGACTACCTACCTATCGGGTAACACAATGAGTGCCGACACACTTGGGCAGGCAGATGTCCTTGTGTAGTCGGCATTTTTGTCTCTCAAAAGGTAGGAATTAACCCTTATTTATTACGATGGCACAAGTTGTCACATCAGGCAAAACATTTGAGGAGATTCTGAATGTTGTTGCCACACTCGCGGAGGTAGATGCTCAGGCAATACTCTCACGCACAAAGACTGCAGAGGTTGTAGATGCACGCCACATCTTTGTGCAACTACTTGTAGAGCAGGGATGGTATCAGGCGCGTATAGCGCGGAAAATGGGCATTAACGAGGGAACAGTCTCGCGTATGCTTGACCACTTCAGCGACCGATGCAAACACGGAGGTTTTTTTATTAATAAAGTACTACAGACGGCAAGAGATAAGGTTAATATATAAGGGTTGCATAACCCTTGCGCAAAGGTTGCGCTGCACTTGCAAAGGTGCTATGATAGGCTGCTTCGGCAGTCTATCTTTGTATTGCAAAAGGGATGATATCTAACCTTTGCCACAACGCCCGAAGTGGTAAGAGGGTAAACAAAACTTAAAACTATGGCACACACAGAAGATGGTTATGAGGGTGTGGATGGAGGCTTCGTATGGAAAGCCCTAAATACTCTACTCGGTGCAGCAGGCACTGCAACCGGTATTACAGCGCTCGCATCAAAAGAGCCTAAGAACAATTGTCACGGCCACGGCCACCACGGCGGTACCGTATTCGTAAACGATGGCGTTTCTTCTCCATCTGCGTTCCAATCTTGGGCAAAGAGTTGTGAGGATGCTATCGAGCTGACTAAGGCTTTCTACGATGCACGCATTACACAGCTGGGCGAGGCTCGCCAAGCGCGTGAGATTGACACATCTGAAAAGTTCGGTCTCTACAAAGAGATGCGCGATCGCGATGATGTAATCCTTGCGCGTATTAGCAACCTTGAGACACAGGTAGCTGTATCGTCTGCGGTTAGACCTTACCAGGATGCGCTTATCAATTGCAAGATTGACAAGGTGGCTGATTGGGGCGCGTTTAACCTCGCACGCAGAACTTGCCGAATGATTGAGGGTGAGGTTGTCTTGCCGAACACTCCAACCGTTACCGGTTATCAGAGCGCAAGTGGCTGCAACTGCAACTCAACACCGGCAAATAACGGCTAACGCAGCAACAAGGGTGGGCGGAAACTCCGCCTACCCTCTTAACACTATAAAACTTAATATTATGCCTAACAATATCGCAATATATCAGCACCCCGACCCTCTGCTATCGCCTGAGTATATGGATGCACAAATAGCAAAGTTGCAAGAAATACGCAATGAGGTTGTGTCAAGACACGCTACAGCAAAAACTGAGCAGCCCGAGCGCAGTGTGTTGGATGACATTAATGCGGAAATGGCAGAGCTTACAGACGCTCAGAAAGAACTCTTATACGCGGATGCCGACTACAGGCAGTTGGATGCAGCAATAGCGCAGATAGCGGCTCAATATCAGGTGCAACTACTTATGCCTTATGTTTTGCAGGATAAGGAGGGTAAGAAACTGCTTGAGCGACAACTGCTAACCATTCGTACCAAGCGAGATGATATAATAGCAATGGAGCGTGCTGAACTTGACGAGTTCCGCAAGTGGAAACAGAATAAAGGCAAAGAGAAATGACACAGATAGAGGTTTTTAAGCAGGCAGCCACACGATGGTTGAACAACCAACTACGGCAGATAATGGGCAACGGAGTGGTAGCACGATTGGCAATGCCGGTAGCCGAGGAACTATTGAGCAACCTACAACACAACCCAATGGTGGATGCAGTGTTGGGTATGTTCGTTGATACCGATGGCAATTTCAACATAGATAAGCTATTGGATAAGTATATTGACTCCTTTATGACTGACGGAGATATACGCTTCAAATGGGCAGATATTGCGCCAAATATGGCGTTCCTTGACACTCTATCAGGCAACAAGACTATAGTTATCACAGCCGATGACATCCGCGAGCTTAAAGACTCATTTATGAACGGTAAATCTTAATCAATATGCAGGAATTGAAAGACAGATATATGGAGCTGTACCATAAGATGGCACACTCTAAGGAGGTGGAGCGTATGAAAGCCTTTGGCTCTGCCGAGCAGTGGGTATTCGGGATGCTTGCCGAGCGGCACCCGGAGATTGCGAAGAAATGGCTTGAGAAGCTGGAGGCTACAGAGTGGCATAACTACCTCTCCGAAGCGGAGGCTGTAGAGATAGTTAGTAACCTCAAGTCACAGGATGGGCGAACAGGCGCACATTGGAATCTTGCCACCTTTACAAACGCGGTGCAGTCATTGAGCGGAGATATGGAGCGCACACCATATTACAACAACTACGCACTATGGGCTACGGCTAATATGCTCTATTCAGACCACGCTAAGAGCGCAGCCAAGTATATCAGCGAGGAGCAGATGCCAGCATACTTCTACGACCTTGCGGTAGAGAAGCTAACCGACATTGACCGACCTCACTTTATCCGTGAGTACTTCCATTTGGGGTAACTATGCGTAAGGATATAGAGAGGCTACACGATGATATGCCCGACTACCTATTCTCACTCGCGTGTGCGCGTATATATAAGAGGTAAAACACTCATTAACGGTGCGGTTTGAAAAAAATCGCACTTTTTTTGCACTTTTTTTTGAAAAATGTTGCACAAATCAAAATAATGTGTTATCTTTGCACTACAAACAAGGAGATAAACCAATAAACTATACAACTATGGCAACAATGACTAAACAGTACACAGTTAGCGCAGTATCACCAAAGTATGGTGAGGCAACTGTAACCCTTACCCTTGAGTTTAACAACGAGAACAACACCTCAGTTATTACAGTATGCGAGGGCTTCGTGATGGGTGGTCAGACTTCAGGCTACACCGCTGAGGGTATGGCAACAGCTACCAATAAGGCTAATGGTAATAGCATTAGGCTCTACAGCCTCAAGGCTCTTACTAAGCTCGGTACTAACCACCTCTACATATACAAGGCAGATGAAGCGGAGCAGAACAAGCAGACACGCTTTATATGTGAGCTTACCTATATTGCCTTGACAATTAAGAACGACATCTACAACTGGCGTAAATCTTTGAGCAATGAGTAGCGGAGGTTATCGCCCTAACGCTGGGCGCAAGAAACGATGCGAGACTACTCGCTTTATGGTGAGCATCCAACCAAGCTACGCAGAGCGTATAAAGGCTAAAGCAAAAGAGGATGGCATAACGATTGGCGAGCTTGTAGAGAGAATGGTAGATACGGCACTTTGATAGTGCCGTTTTTTTGTCTATCTTTGCCCTACAGCAACCCCAAAAACAGCCATTTTTTTACACTTTTGTTGCGCGTTTGTTGCGGTCAAATTTATCAAATCGTTGCAATTGTCTATATATCAACCAATTAACCAATATATATATTACTTTTGGCGGGAGTTGTCGTATTTCCCGAAAATGTAAATAAATGTAATTATACCGCGATTTAACCCCTATTCATTTGCGTGTATTTCCATATTTTTTTACTAATTTTGTTGCGCGTTTGTTGCGCGTTATGTAAACGATTGTAAAAATATGGCAACACCTAAAGATCCTATCCGTTTGCGCCAGAGGAAGCGAGACTCTGGGCGTGTATCTTTGTATTTGGATATATATGTAAAGGGTAAACGCAAGTGTGAAGCTCTGAACCTTTATCTTGAGCCTGGTGATAGCCGAGAGATAAAGGAATATAACCGACAGCAGTTGGCACTTGCCGATACTATCCGAGCGCAGAGGTTGATAGAGCTACGCAATAGGCGATATAATCTCAATGATGAGGGTGTAGCCTCTCCGTATCTATTAGATTACTATATGGCGGTATTCGCTCGCAAGTCAGCAAATTGGACAACCAACACTATGCTCGTGTGGCGGAGTGCTTACAACTATCTGCGCGATTATCAACACGCAAATATAGCGATAGATGAAATAGATAAGTATTGGGTAACAGCATTCGTAGAGTGGTTGAGTGATAAGATGGCGGTTAATACTGCCAGGCTCTATCTAACAAAGTACAATGCGATGTTCCGACAAGCTGTTACCGATGGCATCATACTGCGCAACCCGATGGATGGGGCAGAGAAACCAAAGGGTAAGGATAGCGAGCGAGAGTACCTGACAATTGATGAGGTGCGAGCTATGGCTGCTACTGACTGCAATGATTATGAGGTTAAACGCGCGTTCTTATTCTCTTGTCTTACTGGCTTACGCTATAGCGATATTGTTGCTCTGCGTTGGTGTGATGTCCGCCAGCAGGGGCAGTTTATTAGATTAGTCTATCGACAACAAAAGACTGGCAAGCACGAACATCTTGACATATCGCCACAAGCAGTGCAATATATGGGGGTTAGAGGTGGAGATAACGAGCCTATCTTTAGATGCCACCGGGCGTGTAACGACAAACTCCGCGAGTGGGCGAAAGCAGCAGGCATAACCAAACATATCACATTCCACAGCGGTAGGCACACCTTTGCGGTGATGATGATAGACTTAGGCACAGACATCTATACGGTGAGCAAAATGCTTGGACATAAAGACATCAAGACCACGCAGATATATGCCGACCTGCTTGATAAGCGCAAGCAAGAGGCTGTGTTGCGTATTCCAGAGATATAACAAAGGGAGGTATTGAACCTCCCTTTATTGTTACATAAACATCCTACCTCTGCCGAGCAACAACCAATCGGCATTGACCGCGTACTTGTCAACAAGGCGAGCAAGCCAATAAGGGTGTAGTTGTCTGGTGTGGTCGTGTCGTAACCGATATAGCATAGAGTGGTTTATGCCCAGCTCTTGCTCAAGATGTGTGAAGCGCACTATCTCTCCTGTGGCATATAGCGAGTCTATTGCCATCAGGAAGCGTGCTGCAATGTCGGAGTTAGTTTGCATTATCCTATATGATTTGATTTGTCAAGATTGCACTTTTGGCAAAGTAGTTGTAGGTTTTCCAAATTTGTAGCGCCGCCTTTAGAAAATGGAATAATGTGGTCATATTGTAGATTTTCTGTGGCTCCACAATATACACACCTACCACCATCCCTGCGCCATACCGCATCTGCTACCTCTCTCGGTATAGGTGGGCGTTTGGTCTTATCTCCGAACAATTCGCCACTATCTATAAGCTCCTGCCTTATCTCCTTTTCTAATTGCCGTCTGCGTTGTTTAGCTCTTATTCTATCTGCTATTCGTCTGCGTTCCTCTGCTTCTTCTTCGGCGATTCTTTTCCGTCTCTCTCTTTCTTGATATGCGTGGTATATATTGTCTTGTTCCGCCTCCCAGTTGTTTAAGTCATCGCAGTAATCTTTGTCTATTGATAATCGTTCTTGTTCTGTTGAGTTTGCGTATGTATCAAAATACTTATCCACATCTTCGTGAGTAATAAAAGCGTAGTATTTACAGAACCTTCGTTACCTGTTCTTACCGAAGTTCTCAAGGATGCTAATGATTGGATTTTGGTTTGAATTGCAGGAACCGGATCTGGTTCAGGCTCTGGTTCAGGCTCTGGTTCAGGCTCTGGCTCTGTACCACCTTGATCAGCAGATAAGGTACCATAAATTTCAACTTCACTAAACCAAATCTGTATTGAAGCATCATTAGAAGTTGTATAGAATTCTAAATTAATAGAATTTACACC
>JAFNYE010000211.1 GCA_017383345.1 Alistipes sp.
AGAGTTTACTATATCCTTGTATTTAATAATAGTTGAAAGTTCGTCAATAGATGGTAAATACCAATCATCGCCTAAGTCAGAACACCATTTGAAAGCAGGAAACTTGTTTTGCCAATCGGGAATTGTACGAATAACCGCCATATTGTACGCGCCATCAGTATGACTAATGGCTCCACTTGGACGATATTTTTCATTTTTATCAGTTGTCCACGCCAATTCCTCCTTTGATCCCTTCACACTAACAATTTTACCACTCTTTCCATCCGCACTCGCCTCAAAAACTACACCCTCTTTACCATTAACACTGTAATAATCACCGACAACATAAAATTTTTCCGTAATAGGCGGGGCTTCGCCAAATGTAGCCACAGCACGAACATAATAATCATTAAATTTTTGACTATGATATGAATTCCTATAAGCCTTACCAATTGATACATTTATCGCGTAATAACAACCAGATAGTGTTTTGAACATACCCTCAGATGATGTCCAATAAGTTCCGCTCAACTGTGTTGCGCCTCTATCTACCAATGTTTTATTTACCACTTTGTGAATTGGTTCTACAAGCGTAAATCTTTTTGCTTCCTCAAAAGATGGGAGATACCAACCTTCACCCAAATCGGCACACCACTTAAAGGGCAGATATTTATCTTGCCAACCCGATATGGATTCAACCTTAGACATATTGAATTTTCCATCATTTTCGCTCATACCCAATTTGCGTTTTTGTTCGGCGCCATCTGATGACCATTCCAACTCATTCGTTGACTGCGTCATACTCACAATTTTGCCGTGCTGGCCGTCGGCTGTAACCTCAAAGACAACACCCTCCTTTGTGCCGTCATTGTAGTAGTCGCCCACTTTGTATGGTGCAGAGGTTATGCCTTTGGCTGAAGTTGTAGAGGTTGGCGCAGCGCTCTGATTAGTGAGAGTAACATTAACGGTAGTCGCTATGGCTTTGGTAACTGTAACGCTCTGTGTATAAGAGTTATAACCCGCTTTTGATACGGTAAGTTTATGTTCGCCAATAATAATATTATTGAGCTTGAGTGGCGTTTGCCCCACCACTTTACCATCAAGAGTAATATCGGCATTAATAGGTGTACCTATGACTACAAGCGAGCCATAGATTGGAGTTGGTGCGGGTAGAGTATAGCTCTGCTGAGCCTCTGCCGATGTTATTTGTTTTGATACTCTTGTTGTTGTATGTCCCGCCTTGCGAGCCTCAAAGATGTAGGTGCCCGAGTTGAGCGTTCCATACCAATTACCCACGCCCATTTTTTTGTTGTTAATCCAAATCTCGGCCTGGTTTGGAGCGGTGAGGGTCACTGTTGCTGCATCTGCTGATAGTTTGATATTTTTCTGCACCTTATCTCCCGTAACGGCAAAAGTTCCGCTTTGCGAGTGATACCCCGCAGCAGTTACGGTGTAGTTGTAGTTACCATTGTCAAGAACTACGCTCATAGTTCCCTCGGTAAGTGTGTAATGATTGTTGTCAATAATTACCACAGCGCTATGAGGCTCAACGGTAAAGACAACGAACTGCGGCTCTGATGCGGCGGTATTGACATTTTGACGGAACGATATAGAGCCACTATTGACAACTATCTTCTGCTCGTTGCTTATGCCGCCATAGACAACCTTGAGTGTATGTTCACCCACAAGCATATCCTTAATAATCAAGCTGTTGGAGTTATCCGTACGACCCTTAAATACATTATCAATATAGACATCAGCCTCAGCAACATTGCTGTTAACGACAATAGAGTAAAGCTGATTAAGGTAGGCCTCAAGGTAGTACTCCTTGTTTGGCTCAAGGTTAAGGCAGACCTCGTTGGAGTCGCCAAATTCGTTGTGGTGGAAGTAGAAGCGAGTGTCCGGCTTGGCCGTCATTTCGACAATCAGACCCGTGTCGTACTGAGCGGTCTGGCACTTCATAACGGCGTTATTTGTGGCCACCTTGACCTCAATGCCGTTAATCTCCTCGACGGTCATACGGTTAATTTTAATCTTCAAGCGGGCACAAGGGCGCTTGGAGTAGTCCAACCCTATCGGGTCAATATTCACACCCGTGAGTGCGTCGGTCTGCACAGGGCGGAACTTTGAGGCGTCTATGATGATGCTCTTCTCAGCCTGTGCAAAAGCGGCACAAGCCGACAAGAGGGCAATCAGTATAACAAACAATCTCTTCATAAGTGGATATTTAGCACCCAAATATATGAAAAATTTTGCTAAAATCCTATTTTTCGTAACTTTTGCACCAAGCAGCAATGCCACATTCATTACATTTTGGTTTGCGGGCGGTGCAGATATAGCGGCCGTGCAGTATAAGCCAATGGTGTGCGATAGGGAGCAGGTGTGACGGAATGTTCTTTTCCAACTGCA
This sequence comes from Alistipes sp., assembly GCA_017383345.1. Classification (GTDB taxonomy): domain Bacteria; phylum Bacteroidota; class Bacteroidia; order Bacteroidales; family Rikenellaceae; genus Alistipes. The sequence continues at coordinate 2,389 of JAFNYE010000211.1, forward strand.
ACTCTGTTTGGCGCGGGGTCTTTGCATCTTTGGTCAGACCTATGCGCGCCGATACTCTAAATACATGGGTATCGACGGGCATAACCTCTTTGCCCCATACTACAGCGCCAACGACATTTGCCGTCTTGCGACCAACGCCTGGCAGGCGCATCATACTGTCAATATCTGACGGTACTTCGCCCTCAAACTCCTCGCAGAGCATACGCGCCATAGCCACCAGGTTTTTGGCTTTATTATTGGGGTAGGATATTGAGCGGATATATGAATAGACCTGCTCGACAGTTGCTCCTGCAAGGGCCTGAGGTGTAGGGAATGCCTCAAACAGAGCGGGCGTAGTCATATTTACGCGCTTATCGGTACATTGTGCCGACAAAATCACAGCCACAAGCAGTTGGAATGTGTTCTCAAAATTCAATTCGCTCTCGGCTACGGGCATATTCTCTGAAAACCAGCCTATTATACCCTCATATCTCTCTTTTGTCCTCATTTGTTCGCTTTAGCAAAATGGTTAAAAATCTTCTCGGCACGACTTTGACCCACCACCTCGGCAAGCTGTTCAACCGTCGCGCTCTTAATCTTTGTTAATGTCTTGAAGTGGCGGTAGAGTTGCTCTATACTCTTTGGACCAACACCCTCAATCTCCTCCAATGAGCTGTGTATCATCGCCCCGCTACGCTTGTTGCGGTGGAAGGTGATACCAAATCGGTGTGCTTCATCGCGGATGTGGCACATAACTTTAAGTGGCTCGCCTGTACGCGAGAGGTAGTAAGGCATAGGGTCATTAGGGTAATAGACCTCCTCTAAACGCTTTGCAAGTCCCACAATCGGAATTTTATCCTCCAACCCCAACTCGCACAATACGGCGTATGCGCTTGAGAGCTGACCTTTACCACCATCGACAACAATAAGGTCGGGCAGTTCGGCTCCCTCCTCTACAAGGCGTGTGTAGCGGCGTGTTATAATCTCGCGCATAGATGCAAAATCGTCAGCACCCACAACGGTCTTGATGTTGAAGTGGCGATATTCGCGCTTTGAAGGCTTTCCGTTGCGGAAAACGACGCACGAGGCTACGGGGTTTGTGCCCTGAGTGTTGGAGTTATCAAAGCACTCTATATGTCGTGGCTGTCGGTCAAGACGCAGCTCTCGTTGCATAGACTCCATAAGACGCTCGGTGTGTCGCTCAGGATTTTTAATCTCCATATTTTTCATCAGCTCGGCGCGATAAAGCCTTGCTGAGCGGAGCGAGAACTCCAGCAGCTCGCGCTTCTCGCCACGCTGAGGAACGGTAAACCGTATGCCCTCAAAGAACTCCACCTCCGGTAAAAATGGTACAATGACCTCGTTTTGGAGTTCGCCCGCAATATTTTCGACAATATGCTGTATGCCCAATGTGAGCATTTGTGTTTGATCGGCTTCAATTCCCGCCTGCAATGATATGGTTTGAATAGCGATTATAGAGCCGTTCTTTATACGCATAAAGTTGCAATATGCCTCATCGCCTTCGGTATAGAGCGAAAATAGGTCGGTGTCGAGTATATTTGCGCTCACAATTACAGACTTGGAACGGTATTTCTCCAGAGCGTCAAGGCGGGTCTTAAAGCGTTGTGCCGCCTCAAATCGCAGTTCTGCTGCGGCTTTGAACATCTCTCCCTCAAGATAGCTCTTAACGGGGCGAAGGTCTCCCTTGAGGGCGGCAACGGCCATTTCTACCATCTCGGCATACTCTTGGCGACTCTGCTTGCCACAGCAAGGCGCTTTGCAGTTGCCTATATGGTATTGCAGACAAGGGGAGTACTTGCCTTTGTCAATCTGCTCTTGACTGAGGTTAAGACGACAGGTGCGAAGCGGTATAACCTCGCCAATAAACTCAAGCATAGCTCGCTGGGCCGATACTGATGCGTAAGGACCAAAGTATCGCGAACCATCTTTTACAACGCGACGGGTAGAGATTACACGCTCAAATGGTGGCGCGGTAAGAGCTATCCACGGATAGGATTTGTCATCTTTGAGCAGAATGTTGTATCGAGGCTTGAGGCTTTTGATGAGTGAATTTTCGAGCAACAGGGCGTCAGTCTCGCTATCGACAACAATGTGGCGCAAAGAGACTATCTGCTTTACCATAACGCGCACCTTAGGGCTATGGTCGCGGTTCTCTATAAAATAGCTGCTTACCCTCTTCTTAAGGCTTTTTGCCTTGCCGACATAGATTACCTGCCCCTTCTTGTCAGAGAAGAGGTAGCATCCTGGCAGGTGTGGCAATAGTGCCACTTGCTCCTTAAGTGAAAGAGTATCGCTCATAGAACAAAATTAGCTATTTTTTGCTTTTTCTCCAAATCTGTGTTATCTTTGTAATATTGGAGTGACAAAATTATCTATTACAACCGAATATTAAACCAAACAAATATGAAGCGACTACTTCCTATTTTGGCGTTGCTGTTTACTTGCGGCTGCGTCGATAAAAGTATGGACCTTGAGAATATTGACGATTCGATAGGTGTCCAGATAGAGGAATTTACCTTCCCGTTAGGCTATCTGAAGCCTAAATCGTTAGGCGATATTATAGGTGAAGATATTGAAAATCTTGTAGTTGACCCTACTACAGGAGATTACAGTTTGAGTTATCAGGGTGAGCCTCGCAGTTTTGTAATAGAGGGCTCTGAGAGTGAATTTGTTATTCAAGGCTCAAAATTTGATGTCGATATTGACTATCCGCTTTTTACTCTTGAAAACGCCTCCAGTTCTATCGATATAGACTACTCTCTAAAGGGACGGTATAAC
>JAFNYE010000212.1 GCA_017383345.1 Alistipes sp.
ATAAATAGAGTCGTTTTGCAGTGTCATAACGGTGTAGCCGTATGTCTTTTGCTTGCCCTTTTTTAGTATCAGGCTACGACCCAAAATGCCTGGCAGAGAGTCAAAACTCATCATACGAGGTTTGTGGTAGTGTCCGCAAAGTGAGGAGCTTACATTGTATTTCTTGAGTAGGTTTACAATCTCGGTGCGATTTGTTACATCGTTGTTGAGCGGATAGTGGCATATAGAGATTATACCCTGCTTTGTACCCTTCTGAAGTTGTTTTTCAACCCACGCTAAACGATTTCCGTCTTGAGCTGTGCCATTTGCCATCTTGATAAACGGGCCTGCGGGGTAAGCTATAAAGAGATATCCTCCAACGCGTGTTGTAGTACAACCGTTGTGACCCCAATACTTCTCAAAGTCTTTTCCGCCACTATTACTCCAAGTGGTTTCGTGGTTGCCGTGAGTTACAATCTGGCGATGCTTTATGCCTTTGAGGTGATTATAGGTGCAACTAAGTTCATCGTCGCTACCCATATTGGTTATATCGCCAGCAACTACTACAAGATCGAACTTTTCGCCGTTGATGTCTTTAATAATCTTGGGCATCATCTTGTCATTCTCGTTGCCGGGAGTGATGTGTAAGTCGGTAAGAAGTGCTATGCGCACAGCTTGATTTTGTGCAGTAACTGAGCCTAAAATTACAATGGCTGCAAGAAGGGTTAGTAAGCGTTTCATATTTTAGCGATGTGATATTATATCTCCAGGTTGGCAATCGAGTACTTCACAAATGGCGTCGAGAGTAGAAAAACGAATTGCGCGCGATTTGCCCGTTTTAAGTTTGGAAAGGTTGACAATAGACACTCCTACCCTCTCGGCAAGCTCCGAAAGTGTCATCTTGCGACGGGCAAGCATAATGTCAAGGTTGGTTATTATAGCCATAACTACTTGACTCTTATAAGGTTTATGCCATCGCGTATTGGTAGGATAACATTCTCTACGCGAGGGTCGGCAGTTACAACATCATTAAACTCAATAATGCCTTGAGTCTGTTTGTCGCCCTTTGCAACAGGTTCTACAACCTTTCCATACCACAAAATGTTGTCAGCCATAATCCAACTGCCACTCTTGACAAGACCATGCTCAAAGAGCATATTGTAGTAAGCGGTGTATTCGCGCTTATCTCCGTCGATAAATACCAAGTCATATTGGTGACCGAGCTTTGGGGCTATCTCCAAGGCTGAGCCGATGTGTAGGTGCAGGCGGTCTGCATACTCGGAGCGCTCAAAAAAGTCGAGTATCATTAACTCCAACTCATCATCAACCTCGCAGGTATCTATCTCTCCGCCTTCGGGGAGTCCGGCAGCCATAGATAATGCCGAGTAACCGGTAAAGGCTCCAATCTCAAGGATGCGCTGTGGGCAAATCATACGCACAATCATTTCGAGAAGCTTGCCCTGAATATGTCCCGAAATCATACGAGGATTGAGTACGCGGAGGTATGTCTCTCGCTCAAGCTCGTGTAATAAGGTAGTTTGAGGGTCTGTATGCTCCTCAATATATTTGTCTAATGCACTCATCGGTATATAAGTGTTGAGTTGTTCGTGAAAATCTCGTTTGCAACTTCCATAATCTGACTTGCAGTTACGGCGTTAATCTTTTTGTATGCCTCCTCTAAGGTATCTACATCGCCGTGAACAAGCAGACTGCGACCTACGCCAAGCATATAACCCTCATTACCCTCGGTCGCGATAGTCATTTGAGCAATATATTGGCGTTTTGCCATTGCTAATTGGCGTGTTGTGAGACGAGTGTTTTGCAGTTTCATAAGCTCGGCCTCAATAATCTCGCGGCAGCGGTCGGCATTGCAATGTTCTGAACTAAAGTAAATTGCAGACATACCACAATCGGAGTATGGAGTGTAGTTAGCCTCGATATTGTATGAGAGTCCGTTTCGCTCGCGTAGGCTTACATTAAGACGCGAGTTGGCGCAAGGGCCGCCCAATATGTTTGTTAATAGTGAAAATGGCAGGCGCTTATCCTCGGTTAGGCTATATGCCCTATTGCCGATGATGCAGTGTGTTTGATGCGTGTGCTTGTTCATCTCGACCACAAACTGTTCGTATGGAGCGGGAACTGTTCGGCTGTAACTCTTTGTTGAGGCACTTTTTGCTGCAAAGTAGCGATTGGCAATCTGCTCAATACGGCTGTTGGAAATGTTGCCAATTGTGGCAAAAACCATCTGGTCTGTAGTGTGTGTGCGCTCAATAAAGCGGTGTATAGCGGCACTATTGTGACGCATCAAATCACGCTTGCTACCCAGTATATTGTGCCCCAACTCTGACCCTTTGAAAATCATATCCTCAAAGGTGTCGTAAATCATATCCATCGGCGAGTCCTTGTAGGTGTTAATCTCGTCGTAGATAACCTCGCGCTCTTTGTCAAGCTCCTTATCAGGGAATGTGGAGTTAAAGACAACATCGGCAATGAGTTCGGCCGCTTTTGTAAAGTCGCCGCGCAGAACGGTTGCGTGAACGGTTGTGTCCTCCTTTGTGGTAAATGCATTTAACTCACCACCCAAGTTCTCAAGGCGGCAATTTACTTGATACGCTTTGCGGTGGGTCGTTCCTTTGAAGAAGCCGTGTTCGGCAAAATGGGCTATGCCATACTCTGTCGCAAACTCGTCGCGGCTACCAGCTCCGATAATGAGCGAACAACGGGCAACACCACTCTTGACGCGGCGGTGAATGCCTCGTATGCCGTTGGGTAGATTGTATATGTAAAATTCTTCCTTCATTACTTCAAGTGTTGTTTTAAGTAGGCACCGGTGTGACTTGTTTCAGAGTCTATTATCTGGTCTGGTGTTCCTTCAAATATAATTTCTCCGCCAACATCGCCAGCCTCAGGACCTATGTCAATAATGTGGTCAGCGCATTTGATTACATCCATATTGTGCTCGACAACAACTACTGTGTGACCGTTGTTTACCAATGCGTCAAATGCTTTTAGGAGGCGTTTTATGTCGTGGAAGTGAAGTCCCGTAGTCGGCTCGTCAAAGATAAAGAGTATATTACCCTTGCCATTATCTTTTGTGAGGAATGTTGCAAGTTTTACGCGCTGACTTTCACCGCCCGATAGTGTTGACGACGACTGTCCGAGCTTGATGTAACCCAAACCAACCTCTTGAAGCGGGCGCAGTCGCTCAACAATGCGACGACAGGTTGTATTCTCCTTATCCTGGCCAAAGAAATCGATGGCTTGATCTATGCTCATATTGAGAACATCGCATATATCTTTTTCGCGGTACTTTATGTCGAGAATTTCTTGCTTAAAACGACGACCATCACAAGCATCACAAGTCAGCACGACATCGGCCATAAATTGCATACCAATCTTTATAGTTCCCTCGCCTTGACACTGCTCACAACGACCACCAATCATATTGAACGAGAAACTGCCTGGCTGTATGTTGGTGCGCTTAGCGTATGGTTGGTCGGCATAGAGACGACGAATTTCGTCGTATGCCTTAATATAAGTTACAGGGTTTGAACGCGATGATTTGCCTATAGGATTTTGATCAACCATCTCTACCTCTTTTAGTAACTTCATATCGCCACTCAATCCATCAAAGTCGCCAGGATTATCTCCACTCTCGGTTAGTAAGCGGCGTAATGCAGGGTATAAAATACCCTTTACCAGCGAACTCTTTCCTGAGCCGCTCACGCCCGTAATACAAGTCATAACCCCCAATGGAATTTTGACCGATATATTCTTTAGGTTGTTAACTCTCGCTCCATTAATCTCGATGTAGTTACGCCATTGGCGGGCAGAGTGCGGAGGTACGATAGATTTGCGACCACAGATATAATCAGCAGTAAGACTCTTTTCAGCACTGCAAAGATCGCTGAATTTACCACTATAGACCACCTCGCCACCATTTTCGCCCGCTTCTGGGCCTATGTCTATTATGTAGTCGGCCGCGCGAATAATCTCCTCCTCGTGCTCCACAACAATAACTGTGTTGCCCAAATCGCGTAACTGCTTGAGAACAGTTATAAGTCGTTGAGTATCGCGCGGATGCAGACCTATGCTTGGCTCGTCGAGTATGTATAGCGAGCCTGTGAGGTTGCTTCCAAGCGATGTTGAGAGATTTATACGCTGACTCTCGCCACCCGATAGTGTTTGGCTAAGGCGATCCATAGTCAGATAGCCTAAGCCTACATCGCTGAGGTATTGCAATCTGTTCTTAATCTCTACAAGGATGCGCTGCGCTGTAACAGAGTCGTATGAGTCAAGTGTAAGATTGTCAAAAAACTCAATGAGTAAATCGACAGTCATATTCGCCAACTCAGAGATTGTCTTGCCTCCCACTTTTACATAGAGTGCTTCTGGGCGCAGTCTTGCTCCGTTGCAAGCAGGGCAGACTGTTTTACCTATATAGCGAGCCTTAAGGGTGTTGAATTGGTTTTTATGGCGACTCTTGTGCTTCTCTAAATATTCAAAGAAAGAGTTGAGACCATCAAAGTATTCGTTACCAGTCCAAAGCAGACGGCGCTGCTCCTCGGTTAGAGTGTAGTACGGCTCGTGTATAGGAAAATCAAACTTGTATGCATTTTGTACAAGTTTGTCGCGGAAACGACTCATAGACTCGCCACGCCAACACGCTATTGCATTGTCGTATATGGTTCGCGACTTGTCG
>JAFNYE010000016.1 GCA_017383345.1 Alistipes sp.
CCGCATCTAAACCATTATTGATTATACTTGAGAATAATGCTCCTTTACTACTACTGCTGCTATCATCATAGCTAGAAGATGATGATGAGTAACTCGAAGAAGAATATGATGTCGAACTTGACGACGTTGATGATTTTGACGTCGATTTAGCAGACGACGAAGATTTAGCAGAAGATGTAGATGACTTAGACGACGCCTTTGCCTCCTTTGCTTCAGCTTGTCTTCTCTTTTTTGCCTCTTTCAATCTCAGTTTCGCGTCTGCTAACTCCTTTTTTCTCTGTCTTAAAAGATCCTCTGCAGCCCAAACGTTGCAATCATAGCCATTTCCAGTTTTGCCATTAGAACTGTAATTTTTTGCACTATTTTTGTAATTGCCATTTCGTTTTGCTTGTTCACGAGTCGCTTTTCGATTTGCAAGCATTTCTTCAGCTTGTCTTACATAACCTTCCGCCTGTTGCACAGCATATTCTTCCGATGCCAAATAATCAAATAATCCCATAGTAGTAATATTGTTAAAAATATTGAATTAAACAAAGTTAAGATAAATTTACGAAACGAACAATAGTAAATAAAAAAAATCCCCAAAAGAGTAAACTTTCGGGGAGCATTATTTAATCAGTTTCTTACTTCTTGAGTCGTTTCAGAGCCTCATTATACTTGCGCGAGTTGGCATTGTGTTCGCTCAGGGTGCGGGCAAAGTTATGCGTTCCGTCAAACTCAGGTTTTGCGCAGAAGTAGAGGTAGTTGCTCTTTTCGTAGTTCAGCACCGCATCTATGGCTGCAATACTTGGGATACATATAGGTGCCGGAGGCAGACCTGCATATTTGTATGTATTAAAAGGGGAGTCGTATTTTAAGTGCTTATAGAGTATGCGAGTCAGAGCAAAATCGCCCATTGCATATTTAACTGTAGGGCAAGCCTGAAGAGCGATATTTTTACGCAAACGGTTGATATATACACCAGCAATCTTTGGCATCTCTCCCCTATTCTTTGTCTCCTCATAAACTATTGATGCAAGGGTCATTGCCTCATATCGGCTAAGTTTTGTCTGCTTAAGTTTCGACTGACGCTCCTCGTTCCAAAAATTATCAGACTCACGCTTAAGTCGAGCAAGCAATTTTTCTGGTGAGATAGTCCAATAGACTTGATATGTATTTGGTACAAACATCGCTATCAACGAGTCGCGGACATAACCCATTTCGGCACGCAACTTTTTATCATACAAGGCTGTTATAATCGTCGTTGAGTCTGCCATAATCTGCTTTGAGAGTTTTGAGGCAAGTTGTGGCATTGTGCGCGCCTCTCCCACAACGATATTAACGGGAGTTTGCTCACCAAGTACCAACATACGAACAAGTTTAACCACACTCATACCCTGCTTGAGAGTGTAGTGGCCAACCTTAAAACGATCTTCTAAATCAAGATGTGAAGCATAGAAATCAAATGCGTGTTGTTTTAGTGTAGATGATATCTCGCTCTTGAGATTTGTGGTCAAATTCACATAGTTCATATCAGGAGTGACAAAAAACTGCTTTTCTTCATCAATAGCCGAGCCGTAGAAAGAATTATAGCCAACTATCAGAGCAACAGAGGTTAACACTCCGATACCAATACCACAAAAAAATATTTTTTTAAGAAATTTACTATTCATCGCACATTTTTTTTGCAAAGATACAAAAAATGTTCTACTTTTGCACTCGGGTAAGTCTTATACGACCAGCTCCTGCAAAACTCCCCCAGGCAAGGAATTGAGCAAGGGTATGCGGTTGTAGCGGTGCGATATAAGTAGCTTACCCTTTTTTGTTTTAATAGCCTATGGCATGCCATAGGCTATTTTTACATAAGGAATAAAATCATTGACTGCGCTATCACTACTCGAAGGAACATTACAAGCGGATAGACCGTAGCGTAACTGATAGCGGGCATATCTGAGCCGGCTACGCTATTGGCATAGGTTAGCGCTATAGGATTTGTCATACTACCCGCCAATGTACCCATAAGAGTGTAGTAATCCATCTTATAAACCAAGCGAGCGTAGATACCAACCAATACAAGTGGCACAATGGCAATAATCAAAGCATAAACCATCCATATATAACCACCCGAAAGCAATGCTTGAACAAAACCATCACCCGAGGCCAAACCAACCGAAGCGAGGAACATCGCCAAGCCTACCTCTCTAAGCATTAAGTTTGCACTCACGGTGGTATAGGTTATAAGGTGCCAATGAGTACCAAAACGACCAATAAGAATTGCCATAAGCATTGGTCCGGCAGCAAGGCCGAGTTTGATTTGTGGCGACTCGACCAAAGGTATAGAGCCAATAAGCACACCTAACGCTATACCGAGGAATATTGTAAAGATATGAGGCTGGTGCAACTTTTTGAGCGAGTTTCCAAGCAAATCTGCAACCTTATCTATAGCACTCTCTGAGCCCACAATCATAACCTTATCGCCCAACTGAAGTTCCATTCCCTGATAAGGTATAAGATCAACACCGGCACGGTTTACACGCGTAATATTGATGCCATACTTAGTTCTGAGGCGTAAATCTGAGAATTTTTTGCCGTTAATCTCAGGGCGGGTCACAACAATTCTACGCGAAACAAGCTTACCCTCAAACTCGCCCCACTCCTGCTCAAGCATATTTATCTCGCAGCCTAAAAAGGCCAAAATTGCCTCTTTATCTTCCGCTGCGCTTACGATAAAGAGTTTATCGCCCAAATGCACAACACTCTCAGAATCGGCTATAAAGGCATTATTGCCATCGTGTGATATACGGGAAATAACAAACTGGCGGGCAATGATGTTGCGTATTTCGCTAACCTTCTTACCATCAATTTGGCCATTTTGTACCTCAAGCGAATATTTTGCAGCAAATTTATTTTCGTTGCTTATTGCCCTTAGGGCCTCATCCTCTACTTTAAGATTTATTCTAAGGAGTGGCTTTAGAAGCAAGAAAGCAATAATTACTGCCACTACGCCAAACGGATAAGCAATAGCAAAAGACATAGGTATAGAACGATCTTCCACGCCTGTAATATCCATATAAGCCTGCTGAGTAGCACCCATTGCAGGGGTATTGACTGCTGCGCCATCCATAACACCAACCATTGTCTGCAATGGAGTGTCGGTCAGCACTGCAATTATAACAGTAACTACAACGCCGAGCAGCATTACAAGCACCGCAAGCCACATTTGGCGCAGACCACCCGCTCTAAGTGACGAAAAGAAGCCTGGACCAATCTGCAAACCAATAGAGAAGACAAAGAGTGTCAAACCAAAATCGCGCGCAAAGTCGATCATTTGGCTATCTACAGACATACCAAAGTGGCTTGCTGCAATACCCGCAAATAAAATCCAGGTAGAGCCAAGCGATATACCGCCAATTCTGATTTTACTCAGCAGCGTACCCACCGCAATAACAACGGCAAAGATAAATATGGAGTGGGCAATGCTCTGCCCAAATAGAAATTCCGATAAAAAACTCATAAACTCAACTATTTGGCACAAAGGTATATAAATATTTTGAAATAACTAAAACCACTCCAACAAACTACAAAATCGAAGTTTGTTTATATTGGGTTACCAATTTTAGTATAGGACTCCGACTTTCATCACCCACGAGAAATTTCGTGGGTGTTTTTTTTGTTCTTCGGGGTGCAAAGTCGGAAATATTTTATATCTTTGTGCCAACATAAGGGGTGCTAAACACTTTGTTTGGCTGAGATTATACCCATTGAACCGAAGCGGGTAATGCCGGAACGGGAGGAGTACAAATCACATACGCCCCTTTTCAAACTATTTACTAATTTTTAATAACAGTAGTTATGAAAAGGTTTTTTATTTTGTCGGCAGCGGCTATTATGTCCGTATGTCACACAGCTGTAACCGCAGCATCTATCGAGAGCGATTCGCTCACAGTTCACTCAATTGAACAGGTAAATGTAGTCACATCACGAGCCTCAGAGCGAACACCAATTCCCCACACAAACCTATCACAATCGCAGATTGAAAATCAAAATTTTGGCGAGGACATTCCATCATTGCTTGCCTCATTGCCATCGGTAGTTATCAGTTCTGAAAGTGGTATAGGCATCGGTTCTACATCGTTCAGAGTTCGCGGAACAGATCCGACACGCATAAATGTAACGCTCAATGGCGTACCGATGAACGACGCTGAGACACACTCGGTCTATTGGTACGATACACCAGACCTGATCAGTTCTGTTGGCAGCATACAGCTACAGCGAGGAGTAGGACTATCAACTGCGGGAACCGGAGCCTTTGGCGCATCGCTTAATATGACCACTACCCCACCGCAAGCAAAATTTTCGGGTCGTGCATCACTCAGCTACGGCTCATTTAACACACAAAAACAAGAAGTTGCCATCAGTTCGGGTCTATTGGGAGGTCATTGGACAATTGATGGTCGCTTGTCACATCTTTCATCCGATGGATATGTAGATAGAGCAAAGAGTAACTTATCGTCTTATCTCTTCCAAGCAGGTTATTACAACAACAAGACTACGCTCAAGTTGCTCTCATTCGGTGGCGTAGCAAAAGTATATTTAACTTACACCGGCGTCACACCGGAACAACTTGAGAGTAATCGTCGCTACAACCCCGAAGGCGAAATATGGGGCTATAAACCAATGGCAGATGGTACAATGGAGTACGAGGTAGTAGGCTACTTCGATGACCATACAGACAACTACACCCAAATCAATAATCAACTGATACTAAATCACAAATTCTCTGATCGCTGGCAACTAAATGCAACAGCGCACTACACCTACGGCAACGGATACTATCTAAACTACAAAAATGATCAAAAGCTTGCAAAATATGGTATTACTTCCGCTCCTGTAGAGCGAACTAACCTTCTGAGAAACAAGAGTATGGCAAACCACTTTGGCGGTCTTGTAGCAACAGCAACATACACTTCAAATGCTCTGACTCTCAACTTTGGCGGTTCTGCTTCGCTCTATGACGGAGTTCACTTTGGAACTATATCGGCTCTCGAACTTGTGCCCGACTTTGCAGAGACAGAGTACTACCGAAACTCAACCACAAAGTACGACTGCTCGCTCTTCGCGCGTGCGGATATAGCATTAACAAAAAGACTCAATCTCTACGCAGACTTGCAATATCGCCATATATCGCACAATATAGATGGCGTAAACGACAACTACGACCCGACTATAAGTGCAATGCAACGACTTGATATAGCCCGTCGCTACAACTTTTTTAATCCTAAGATCGGACTTCATTACACCCCATCACGCAATCACGCTCTATATATCACAGCTGCAGTAGGTCAAAAAGAGCCAACACGCAACAACTTCACTGACATTCGCGAGGGAGAATATCCAACAGCCGAGCAGATGCTCGATCTTGAGGGTGGATACACCTTTGGCAATGATATTATTACCGCCAATCTCAACCTCTACTATATGCTTTACCGCAATCAGCTTGTGCAGACTGGAGAGTTGTCAGATACAGGCGAATTGCTCTCACGAAATATTCCAAAGTCATATCGTCGAGGTGTTGAACTTATAGTTGATATTAAAGCAACAAAATGGCTTAGCGTTGGAGCCAATGCTACTTTGAGTCAAAATCGCATCTTAGGTTATGTTGACTACATTGACGAGATGGCATTTGACCGAGGAAATACCACCATTGCCTACTCTCCGTCAGTTATTGCAGGACTCTATATACAAGCTTCAACCCACGGTTTTACAGCTCGATTGTCAAGTCGATATGTAAGCAAGCAATACCTCACAAATGGAGAGTATGAAGATTTGACCTTGCCACGATACTGCGTAAGTGACCTTAATTTAGCTTACACCTTTGGAAAAGTTCGTTTCGGAGTAAAAATATCCAACTTATTCAACACGCTATACTGCGCAAGCGGCTATGGTGGTTCGTGGATGGAGGGCGCGACATTGGCCGACCGCAAATCGTGGGTGTACTACTTCCCGCAGGCGACCCGTTCGGTTTTAGCAAATGTAACTGTTAAATTTTAGGGATTGTATCATTGGCACATAATGATGTAATAATATTTTAAGCACGCTATTGAATATTTAATTAAAATTTGTACCTTTGTGCAACTAATACTAAAAATGGCTATGAGCAAAGTTGAAATTCAGCGTGCGCACCGTATGGACGGCACTGGCGAGTATTATTTCTCGCGTCGTCTGCGAGAGATTGCAGAGATAGAGGCGACAACAGGTCGTCAGATTATTAAGTTGGCTATGGGTAGTCCCGACCTTCCACCTGCACCAGCAGTTGTTGAGCGTCTGCACCAAGAGGCCCTTCGCCCTGATGTTCACAAATATATGTCCTTCAAAGGTGAGCCTGTTCTGCGCAAAGCATTTGCCGATTGGTACGCAAAGTGGTATGGAGTAGAGTTGGATTACAACAACGAGGTACTCCCTCTCATTGGCTCAAAGGAGGGTATTATGCACATCTGCCAGACATTCATAAACCCTGGAGATAAGGTACTCGTTCCAAACCCTGGTTACGCAGCCTACAAGGCAGCCGTTAGTATGACTGGCGGTATAATGCAGCCTTACGCACTCAATAAGCAGAATGACTTTATGCCGGACTTTGATGCTATTGAGGCTGAGGGTGTTGAGGGTGTAAAGATTATGTTCGCAAACTTCCCAGGTATGCCTACAGGTAAGACTCCTACCCGTGAATTGTTTGAGAAGATTGTAGCATTTGGAGCTAAGCATAACATCTTGATTATTCACGATAACCCATATAGCTTTATCCGTAACAACGACAAGCCTATGAGTATTCTCTCGATTGAGGGTGCTAAGGATGTTGCTATGGAGATGAACTCTCTGTCTAAGGGTCACTCTATGGCAGGTTGGCGTGTAGGTGTGATTATGGGTAAGAAGGAGTGGATTGACTCAATCTTGACCTTCAAGAGTAATATGGACTCCGGTATGTTCTACCCTATTCAGGCAGCCGCAGAGACTGCTCTTGCCCTAGGTGAGGAGTGGTTTACTGAGCTCAACGCTATCTATCGCGAGCGAGAGAAGGAGGGTATGGCTCTGCTCGATGCTCTTGGTTGCCACTACCAGCCAAATCAGGCAGGTCTATTTATATGGGCAGAAATTCCAGAGGATTATCAGGGTGACTGCTACGACTTCTCTGATGAGGTAATGGAGAAGTGCGATGTATTCCTCACACCTGGTGGCATCTTCGGTACTGAAGGCAAGCGTTATGTCAGAATTACTCTCTGCTGCCCTGCCGAATTACTCCGAAAAGCGACTGAAAATGTAAAAACTAAGCTCAATAAGTAGTTATTAGACTATTATTCAGCGATTAAGCACAATCCAATTTGGTGGGTTGTGCTTTTTTTATTATCTTTGAAAATTTATAATAGGATTATACACATAAAACTATAGATTATGAAAGGCATAGTATTGGCAGGAGGCAGCGGAACACGCCTCTACCCTATCACCAAAGGTGTCAGCAAACAATTACTTCCTGTTTATGACAAACCGATGATCTATTACCCTATTTCAGTACTTATGCTTGCCGGCATAAGGGATATTCTTATCATATCCACCCCAACAGACCTTCCGGGCTTCCGTCGTCTTTTGGGCGATGGTAGTGACTATGGTGTGCGCTTTGAGTATGCTGAACAACCTTCACCAGATGGTCTGGCTCAAGCCTTCATTATCGGAGAAGAGTTTATCGGCGACGATTGCGCGTGCTTAGTCTTGGGTGATAACATTTTCTATGGTCAAGGTTTCTCGGGTATGCTTCGCAAAGCGGTTGAAACGGCTGAGAATGAGAGCAAGGCAACAATCTTTGGCTATCGCGTTCCCGATCCTGAGCGTTTTGGTGTAGCTGAGATTGACGCTGAAGGCAATGTCCTATCTATTGAAGAGAAACCAGCAAACCCAAAGAGCAACTATGCGGTAGTAGGCCTCTATTTCTACCCGAACAAGGTTGTAGAAGTCGCTAAAACAATCAAGCCATCTGCTCGTGGAGAGTTAGAGATTACAACTGTTAATGACCGTTTCCGCGAGGATGGAGAGTTAAAGCTTCAGGTCTTTGGTCGTGGTTTTGCTTGGCTTGACACCGGCACACAAGACAGCCTGTTTGACGCTTCTCGTTTTGTAGAGGTTGTAGAGAGTCGTCAAGGTGTTCAAATAGCCTGTCTTGAGGAGATTGCGTGGAGAAAGGGATGGATATCTGACGACGATTTGTTGCGTCTTGCACAACCTATGAGTCGTAACAGCTATGGTCAATATATGATAAATCTAATCAAACATAAATAAGAGATAATGGAAGTTATCAAGACCGATATTGAGGGCGTAGTAATTATAGAGCCTAAGATTTTTGGCGATGCTCGCGGATATTTTTACGAGAGCTTCAATGCCGCCGAATTTGAGTCAAAAACAGGGGTAAAAACTACCTTTGTTCAAGACAACCAGAGCAAATCGAGCTATGGCGTACTACGAGGCCTGCATTTTCAAAAGCCTCCTTATGCACAATCAAAGTTGGTGCGCGTGGTTCAAGGATGCGTAGTAGATGTTGCTGTTGACATTCGCAAAGGCTCGCCAACATTCGGCAAATATGTAGCTGTAGAGCTATCGGACGAAAATCACCGCCAACTATTTATTCCACGCGGTTTTGCTCACGGTTTTATTGTCAAGAGTCCAACAGCTATATTCCAATACAAGTGCGACAATCTATATGCTCCGCAGGCCGAGGGCGCTATCGCTTGGGATGACCCAAAGATTGGCATAGATTGGGGCGTGGATACAAATGACATACTACTCTCAGAGAAGGATAAGCACCACCCCACTCTTGCTGAGGCTCAATATCTGTTTGATTACAACGAGAAACTATATTAAAAAATGAAGAATATACTTGTCACAGGAGCTAATGGTCAACTTGGCAACGAAATGCGTCGCGTTGGCTCGACCTCTCCAAACAACTACATATTTACCGACATTGCCGAACTTGACATTACTGACAAACAAGCAGTAATGGGGTTTGTCAAGAACAATAAGGTTGATATCATTATCAACTGCGCTGCATACACAAATGTTGACAAGGCAGAGGATGACGCGCAAACTGCAATGCTCATTAACTCTACTGCGGTTGCTAACCTTGCTGCAGCGGCAAAGAGTGTCAATGGCACATTGATACACATATCTACCGACTATGTTTTTGGCACTGAGGGTAACACACCTCGCACAGAGGATATGCCAGTCAACCCATTAGGGGTTTATGGCAAAACCAAATTGGAGGGCGAGAAGGAGATAGCAGCAAGTGGGTGCAAGGCACTTATTTTCCGCACCGCTTGGCTCTATTCAGAGTTTGGCAACAACTTCGTCAAGACAATGTTGCGACTCACAGCCGAAAGACCTCACCTCAATGTTGTTTTCGATCAGGTAGGTTCTCCTACCTACGCGGGCGATTTGGCAGTACTGATACACTCGATTATCGAATATGGTCTTTACGAAGGCAATGAGGGTATATATCACTTCTCTAACGAGGGTGTTTGCAGCTGGTACGACTTTGCGTGTGAAATTGCAGCTGCAGCTGGTCATACAGCGTGTCAAATTGACCCTTGTCACTCAAACGAGTTCCCATCAAAGGTCGTTCGACCACCATACTCAGTACTCGACAAGAGCAAAGTTAAGCGAGTTTTTGGTGTAGATATACCCCATTGGCGCAGTTCACTTTTACACTGTCTAAAAAGATTACAAAAATAGTATGAAAAGTATTATTATCACCGGTGGCGCAGGTTTTATTGGCAGCCATGTTGTGCGATTGTTTGTAAACAAATATCCTGAGTATCGAATTATCAACCTCGATAAACTAACCTATGCAGGCAACCTTGCAAACCTCAAAGATATAGAGAATAAGCCGAACTACACATTTGTTAAGGCTGACATCTGCGATTTTGACACCATTCTGAGTCTGATGAAGCAGTATGAGGTTGACGGCATAATCCACCTTGCTGCCGAGAGTCATGTTGATAGAAGTATCAAAGACCCATTTACATTTGCTAAGACCAATGTCATCGGCACACTCTCACTGTTACAGGCCGCTCGACTCTATTGGGAGTCTTTGCCTGAACAATACGAAGGCAAGCGTTTCTACCACATCTCAACAGATGAGGTTTACGGAGCACTTGAGATGACACATCCAGAGGGTATTGAGCCTCCATTTAAGACAACGGCCTCTTCGACTGATCACCATTTGGCGTATGGCACCGATTTCTTCTACGAGACAAATAAGTACAACCCACATTCGCCATATTCAGCATCCAAGGCGTCGTCAGACCACTTTGTTCGTGCATTTCACGACACATACTCAATGCCGACTATTGTAACGAACTGCTCGAACAACTACGGTCCATATCAATTCCCTGAGAAGCTTATTCCGCTGTTCATCAACAACATTCGCCACCACAAGCCACTTCCTGTATATGGCAAGGGTGAAAATGTTCGCGATTGGCTCTATGTAGAGGATCACGCAAGAGCTATTGACACTATTTTCCACAATGGTAAAATTGCTGAAACATACAACATTGGCGGCTTTAATGAGTGGAAAAACATAGATTTGATTAAGGTGCTTATCCGTACAGTTGACCGTGCATTAGGCAACGAAGAGGGGGCAAGCGAAAAGTTGATAACCTATGTGACCGACCGCGCAGGACACGACCTTCGATATGCAATAGACTCGACCAAGCTCCAGAAAGAGTTAGGCTGGGAGCCTTCGCTCCAATTTGAGGAGGGTATAGCAATGACTGTAGAGTGGTATTTGAGCAATCAGGAGTGGATGGACAACATTACCTCAGGAGAATACGAGAACTACTACAACGAGATGTATAAGAACAGGTAAAAGACCAATGAGCCTAACCCAAACAATAATTTCAAAAATAAAAGAGAGCAAAATCATTCAAGACTCCTCTTGGGCCGTTATCGGTAGCGCTGTAAGCAAGGCTGCCGCTATGGTTGTGGGCATTATCATTGCCCGCCTACTTGGTGTAGAGGCCTTTGGAGAGTATGGAATGATTAAAAGTACATTGTTCTATATCGCCGTATTCTCTACCTTTGGTCTTGGTTCAACATCTACCCGATATATGGCTCTCTGCCCTACCGCAGACTACCGAGCCATTGAAAAGATAATCCGCAACTCCATAGCCATAACTCTTATAACAAGTAGTATTATGGCAATACTTCTCTTTAGTTTTGCGGGTAAGATAACCTCTGAGCCACATCTTGTTGAGATACTGCGATACACAGCCTTAATTGTAATATTCAATGCCATAAACACCACCCAGTTAGGTCTGCTTTCCGGCCTTAAACTGTTCAAAGCAATAGCTCGAAACAATGCTATATCTGGTATTGCGACATTCGTTTTTGGCGTAACCTTCACATACTCTTTTGGCCTTGTTGGAGCTGTAATATCGCTATTTGCTTCAACTCTGTTACAGTGCATTCTCAACCACTACGCCTTGTACCACCACCTTAAGAAGATTAAGCCGTCTGAAATTGTCGATAGCGAAAACAGCGAATCAGTTACATTGGGCAGCCTCTTTAAGTTCTCTCTTCCTATTGCTCTGCAAGAGTGTGTATATGCAAGTGCAAGTTGGCTTAGAGTGATGATGGTAACATCTTTGGCAGGTTACGACGAGTTAGGACTATATACAGCTACAAACCAATGTCACCTCATTATTATATTCGTCCCAGGTGTACTGCGCAGTGTTATTCTATCGCATCTATCAAGTTCGCTCAACAATGCAACACAGCACGAGCAGACGCTTTCAACGATGCTAAAGATAAACCTTATCTGCACACTGTTACCAGCGATTGGCATTGCTGCTCTCTCTCCGGTTATTGAGATGATCTACGGCGACTCTTTTGTTGGTTTAGCTCCCGTTATTATTGTTACAGCAATTGTGAGCATATTTGAGAGCATCAGCGACATCTATGTTCAAGAGTTTATTACTCGGGGTAAGAATTGGGTAATTTTTGGTAGTTACATTCTACGAAACTATGGCTCTCTGCTATTAGCGTGGCCGCTACTTATAAAGTACGGAGCACAATATGGTGCATTTATGGCCTACAGTGCGATTTTGGTTATGCAGATAATATACTGCCTATTGTTGCACATACTATACAACAGAACTATTAAACGAGCTTAAAATGTCTGGCACTTTTTTTTGCATAATAGCAATATTATATATGCTGTTCGGAGTATTATTCTACGAGCTGCGTGTATTTACCTATGTCGATGAGGTAGTCGCCATAGCTATTGCAATCTATGCAAGTTGGCAGATTTTCACTCGCCGTGTTCCTCTCAATAAGCCATTCATAATATGGATAGCAATCTCGTTTTTCTATCTGATATACTCATTTGTAATTAAGTCTAATGTTCCTGCAGCAATAGTCTCCGACTTTATTATGCAGTCAAAACCGTACTTAGTCTTCTTTGGACTTATGTGCGTAAAACCCAAATTAGAGAGGCGTCATTTCAATATACTACAAATTGCTTGCTGGCTATTTATATGTCTTGTTATATTGATATACATCCACCATCCTGAGGATCGTGTTGTCGCCACAACGGGCGTACTTCTAACAGGAGAGGCCCTCTCTGCTGTTTCAATACTTATAGGCGCACTATTCTACCTTTCAAGCGACAGCAATAGTTTCTGGACCAAAGTTTGCACCATATTAATTATGAGTGTTGGTGTACTTTCGCCAACATCTAAATTCTGGGGCATACTCATCAGCGCCATTGCAATTCTATTTTTCATAAACAGACCGATAAAGATAAGTCTTAAATATATACTTATAGCTTGCGCCGCGTTGGTAGTAATATTCTTCTTGGTCAAGGACGAATTCTACTTCTACTTTATCGAAGACTTTGAGTACAACACCCGACCAATGCTCTACCTGACAATGTGGGATGTTTTGGCAGACTATATTCCTTGTGGTAGCGGCTTTGCCACATACGCCAACCCTGCATCAATGACTTGGTACTCGCCAATATATACGAAGTATAATCTTGACACAATTTGGGGTCTTGATGAGGGTAATCAATACCACTTTGCAGCTGACGCATACTACCCTATTTTTGCACAGTTCGGATATTTGGGTATGGCGTTATTCGTTTGCTTCTTCATATATATCTTCAAGCGTATGAACAACCTCTATCATCTAACCGAGGATATCAAACGATACAAAGTCGCACTATTGATTATTGCCTATATTCTAATTCAAGCCACTTCAAACTCCCTTGCAAACGAGCGTTGTATTATCGCAATGACAATACTTGTTCTTTCGCTTTACCAATATCGCAAAACTACAAAATTTAGCGCTCTAAATAGTTTCGGACTTGATTTTGCGGGTCATTCATTTAACACACAAAGCAATGAAGGTACTACTGATAAATAACTTTCACTATATCAAGGGTGGATCGGAGGCTGTATATTTCAATATGGCCGATATGCTTGAGCGCAACGGTCACGAGGTAATATTCTTCAGTTGCTCAAGTACTCGCAATATCAATCGAGGCCAAACCAAATATTTTGTCAAGCCCAACAACGAAGTAAATCCTGTCATTGGTGCTTTCAGATACATATACAACGGCGCAGCCAAGCGTAATTTGGAGCGGTTGATTGTCGAGCACAAACCTGACATTGCCCACATTCACCTCTTTTGGGGTGGACTCTCATCGTCTATTCTCGGAGTACTAAAAAAGCACAACATACCTGTGGTTCACACATCGCACGACTACCGAATGATTTGCCCTGCATATACATTTCGAAGAAGCGATGGCTCAATTTGCGAACAATGTTTGTCTGGCAATTACACACCTTGCCTTACAAACCGATGCTCTAAGGGCAAATTTCTCCATAGTGCTCTTATGACTTGGGAGATGTACTTCAGACGCTTGATCAAAGCTGTTGAGAAGATTGACGCCTTTGTATTTGTGAGTCGCTTTAGCTACAATCAACATCTTAAAGCATTGCCTTCGCTTAATGAAAAAAAATGTATCGTAGCACACAACGCTGTTGATATACCTACAGCAGATTACACACCATCAGATTACTATCTATATTTCGGCAGATTGAGCC
>JAFNYE010000213.1 GCA_017383345.1 Alistipes sp.
ATTTTAGCGTGAAATTTTAGCGTGAAAAGGGGCATACCTGCTTCCGCTAACAAAATATGCCCGCAATGGGCAGTACGATTAGTACAGCCCATCGCGTTCAATTTTGCCGAGCGTTGCATCTAACCCCTTTTGACGCTAAAATGGTGCGAGAATGGTGGTAGGGAGTTTAGAGAATTTAATGAGTTTAGGGATATGGCGTGAAATAACTAATTTCTCTAAATTCTCTAAATTCTCTGTTCTGCGGCAGCCACACTCAAAAGCGGTCGTTCTCGGGTTTGGGAGAACTATCGTAGATGGTAAGGCTAAAGGCTATCCCAAACACGCAACATTTAGAATAATTTTGCAATTTACTCAAAAATGCCTACCTTTGTGGGCGTTATGAAGCACCTCTACAATTTAGCTATCAGGTTCTACAGTGTTGTTATAGCTTTAGTTGCACCGTGGTACAACAAAGCACGACTGTGGCGAGAGGGTCGCAAAGACCTCTTCGAGCGGATGCAGCAGAGCATCGACCCGAACGGGCCTATTGTCTGGATACACGCTGCCTCTTTAGGTGAGTTTGAGCAGGGACGACCTATTATTGAGAAGATTAAGGCCCAGAGTCCTCAGTACAAGATTTTGCTCACTTTCTACTCCCCTTCGGGTTATGAAATCCGTAAAAATTATCCAGGCGCAGACTACATCTTCTACCTACCTCTTGACACTGCAGCCAATGCAAAGCGATTTATCGACATTGTCAAGCCTCAGATTGCAATCTTTGTAAAATATGAGTTTTGGCTCAACCTTCTTGACCAGCTCAAGGCTCACAATATCAGAACTTTCATCGTATCGTCCATATTTAGAGAGAACTCCATATTCTTCCGTCGTTATGGCGCAATGTGGCGTAAGGCGCTCAATACCTTTGAGACTATCTTTGTGCAGGACGAGGCTTCAAAGAGTCTGCTTGCAAGCATAGGTTACAACAATGCTGTCATTGCGGGTGATACCCGTTTTGATCGCGTTGCACAAATTGCTGCCGAGGCAAAGAGGGTTGATATTATCGAGCAGTTTAAGGGTGAGAACAGACTCTTTGTTGCAGGCTCAACTTGGGGACCTGATGAGGAGCTGCTTATAAAACTTGCCAATGACAACCCGCAGATAAAGTTTGTCATCGCCCCTCACGAGATGGAGGAGCAGCGAATGGCTAAAATTGAGCGTTCGGTAAGCGGTGGTGCTATAAGATATACAAACTATCAGGGCGACGCAAGCGCACAGGTGCTTATTCTCAACACTATGGGAATGCTCTCATCGGTATATCGCTATGCCGAGTTCTCATATATCGGCGGTGGCTTCGGTGTAGGAATACACAACACCCTTGAGGCTGCAACCTTCGGTCTGCCTATAGCCTTTGGCCCTAACTATCAGAAGTTTAAGGAGGCTCGCGATATGATTGCCCTCGGTGGCGCTACATCGGTAGTGGACTATCAGCAACTTGAGGCGTGGTTTAATCCGTTGGTTACCAACGAGGAGCATAGAGTTGCCGTAAGTGAGATATCAAAAGATTATACCGCCAAAAATCAAGGTGCTACAGAGTTGATTTACAAGACGCTCTTTAAGTAGTGGCGGCAATATTAAAGACAATGGGCTGGGTGCAGTTGCACTCAGCCCATAATGTTCTCCACATAGTGCATCTCAAGCGTTCCGTCTAAGTGGACCTCTACGGCTGCCAAGTCGAACTGTACCTCGCCCGCTATGTGCGTGCGCGCGATATAAACATTGGCAGCGCGAAGCAGACCCTCTCGCTTGGTGTGGTTTACGGCGAGGGTGGCCTGTTCCATAAAGTTGTCTGACGCTTGGCGGGTCTTTACCTCGACAATGTGCAACACTCCGCGCTTTACGGCAATAATATCGACCTCATAGTGCCAATATCTCCAGTTGCGCTCGGCTATAAGGAAGCCTTTGCTGCGCAGGTAATCTATAGTAAAATCCTCGCCACGACGACCTAAGACCCACTTCTCCTCCATAGTGGTATTAGAGCAGGAAACTCAAATCGTCGCCGCTCTGCACCTCATAGGCGGCTTGGTTGCGCTTGAATATGCGCATAGGGCGTGAACCGATAAGCTCAAGCTTGCCATCCATAAGGCGGAGCATACAGCCCTCTCTCAAGCCTACAACATAACGGCGAGGGTTGGCCTCGATATACTCCTCAATGCGCTGCTCGCGGGTCTCGCCGGCGTGACCTTCAGGGTTGGCGTCGAGATAGTGAGGGTTAATCTGGAACTTAACCGCACCGATAGCCTTGAATGACTCTGGCTCAACGATAGGCATATCGTTGGTGGTGCAGATTGTAGGGCAGCACACATTGCTACCTGCGCTCCAGCCCACATAAGGGATGCCCTTCTTCACTTGGCTGAGGATAGCCTTCATAAGACCCTGCTGCTGCATCTTCTTGGTCAGTGCAAAGGTGTTGCCGCCACCTACGCAGATAGCCTGCGCATTGCGAACAGCCTTAGCGGGATCCTTCTCGCGGTGTACCGAGCGCACCTTGATGCCAATCTCGTTGAAGCGGTTTTGTACCTTCTTCTCATACTCGTCGTAGGAGAATGTTACGGCTGCATAAGGGATAAAAATTACCTCGGTAACGCCCTTCAAATGCTCAGCAATGTTGGCAATAGGGTACTTTAGATACTCCTCACCGGCATTGGTGGAATTGGAGATAAGCAGAAGTTTCATATTTTTCATATAAAATGCTGAATATTAATGAGTTCGACAGAAAAAACGACAAACTCGATGTTAATTTTTTTGTTATTTTATGCCAAAGATAATAAATAATTGTTATCTTTGCAGCGATTTGCTTAATAAACTGCAATCTACTTCTACGATTTTTTTTGAGGAAGGGTGGTAGAAATAGTAGAGTTGAAAGTAAGTTTACTAAAAATAAATGTTTAACCAAAAAATTAAAGTTATGTCAAACATTCAGGAGAGAGTCGTTAAGACTATCGTAAACAAGTTGTGTGTTAAGGAGTCTGAGGTTGTTCGTGAGGCTACATTCACCGGTCACCTCGGTGCAGATTCACTCGACAGCGTTGAGTTGATGATGGATTTCGAGAACGAGTTCGGCGTAGAGATTCCACAGGAGGTTGCTGAGAATATGCATACCGTAGGTGATGTTCTCGACTATCTTGAGGCACACAAGGACGAGATTAAGTAATTAGTCTCTTTGGCTTAGAATTTGTTGTAGTAGAAAGTTGTTATGTGAATATATGGAGCAGCGAAGAGTTGTAATTACAGGTATCGGTACAATCAATCCTATTGGCAACAATATCGAAGAGTATTTCCGCAATCTCGAACAGGGTGTTAGCGGTGCTGATACAATTACAGCTTTCGATGCAACAAAATTCTCTACACGCATAGCCTGCGAGGTCAAGAACTTTGACCCGTCGCTCTTCTTTGACCGCAAGGAGCTTCGCAAGTACGACCGTTACTCTCAATTTGCTATGGTTGCTGCAACCGAGGCTGTTGAGGATGCGGCTTTGGACTTCGAGCAACTCAACTTAGAGCGTGCCGGTGTTGTTTGGGCATCGGGTGTGGGTGGTATGCAGACTTTCTACGATGAGGTTATGGGCTGGGCAGGTGGTAATGGTACCCCTCGCTTCAGCCCATTCTTTGTACCCAAGATGATTCCCGACCTTGCCGCAGGTCATATCTCGCTCAAGTATGGATTTATGGGTCCAAACTATAGCGTAACCTCGGCTTGTGCTTCGGCCAATCACGCAATGATCGACGCGCTCAACCTTATCCGTTGGGGCAAGGCCGATCTTATTGTTACCGGTGGCTCTGAGGCTCCGGTAATCATTCCGTCTGTTGGCGGTTTTTCATCTATGCGCGCCCTCTCAAGCCGCAACGATGACCCACAGCACGCCTCGCGTCCGTTTGATAAGGATCGCGACGGTTTTGTCCTTGCTGAGGGTGCTGGTGCGCTTGTGTTTGAGGAGTATGAGCACGCTGTGGCTCGTGGCGCAAAAATCTATTGCGAGGTGGCAGGTAGCGGTATGTCGGCCGATGCCTACCATTTGACAGCCCCACATCCTGAGGGTAAGGGTGCTATCATCTCTATGCGTTTGGCTCTTGAGGATGCCGGCGTAACGACATCTGAGGTCGATTACCTCAATGCACACGGAACAAGCACCCCGTTGGGCGACTTGGCTGAGATTGCGGCTGTGCAGAGCCTCTTTGGTCAGGATGCATACCGCATCAACATCTCTTCAACAAAGTCTATGACGGGCCACCTGCTCGGTGCTACTGCGGCTATTGAGGCCCTTGCGTGTGTGCTTGCTATAACTAAGGGCGTGGTGCCTCCGACTATCAATGTCCAGCAGCTCGACCCCCAGATTGACCCTAAGCTCAATCTTACACTCGGAGCAGCGCAGAAGCGCGAGGTTAAGGTGGCTATGAGTAACACCTTCGGTTTCGGTGGTCATAACTCGACCATTGTGTTCCGTAAACTTTAATATACTACCAATATTGTGATTGACTTTATACTACGCCCGATAAAGCGAAATTTCGGGCAGGACAAAGAATACTACCGAATGATTGACGATATGTTCGGCTTTATTCCGAATAATATCGAACTATATAAGTTGGCGCTGATTCATAAGTCAGCGTCTATTGTTGTATCGGGTCAGACTATCAATAACGAGCGCCTTGAGTTTTTGGGCGATGCCGTTATCGAGTCTGTTACCTCGGACTACCTGTTTATTGAGTACCCCGAGTATGACGAGGGTCGCCTGACACAGCTCCGCTCAAAGATTGTGTCGCGTCAGTCGCTCAATGCCGTCGCCAAGAAGCTCGGACTCGATGAGTGCATAATCTGCAACCACACTGTCTCGGTGTCGCAAAAACATATCTTCGGCGACGCTTTTGAGGCTATGATGGGCGCTATATACCTCGATCAGGGCTATGACTTCGTTAACCGCTTGCTAATCAATAAGATTTATGCGACCTATCTCTCGCTTGAGCAGGTTGATGAGGTGGAGACCGACTTCAAGAGCCGCCTTATCGAGTGGGGACAGAAAAACCATCACACCATACTCTTCCGCACCAAAAGTAATGGCAAAGGCCCATCAGCTGGCGCACATAGCTTCCGCAGCGTGGTGCTTATAGACAACCTTGAGGTGGGTCACGGTATGGGCGAGTCCAAGAAGGAGGCCGAGCAGGCTGCTGCCCAGTCGGTTGCTACAGAGATGAACGACGAGGTGTGCGCACGATTGCTTGACCGCCTTGATAAATTAGAGAACTCTAACCGCAAAGTGAATTAATAAAACTATAACAATATGGAATTTGAAGGAACAATATTTAAGGTGATGCCTGCAACCAGCGGCCAGTCAGCTCGCGGTCCGTGGCAGCGTCAGGAGGTTGTATTCGATGTGAAAGGTCAGTCGCAATACCCTCGTAAAGTGTGCGTTACATTCTTTAATAAGGCCGATGAGGTCGCTCGCCTCGCTATGGGCGTAGAGTATGTTGTCTCTGTCGATATCGAGTCGCGTGAGTATAACGGCAAGTGGTACACCGATGTGCGCGCGTGGAAAGTAGCACCTAAGGCTCAAACCCCTCCAACTCCGGCAGGTGGTATCAACCCTCCGGCATATACCGCACCTATGCCAACCCAGGAGCCTGCCTATGTGCAGCAGCAGGGGGGTGGGGAGATAGATGACCTCCCATTTTAGCGTGATAACGCGGCTATTTGCTGCCGCTACCCTTCGCTCCAACAAAGGGCAGTACGATGAGTACAGCCCTTCGTTGTTTCTCAAGGCGAGCGTGGTAAATGCACCGCTCTGACGCTAAAAGGGTGCGGGAATAAATACGGTGCGGTTGGGGAAGGTCAAATTATGGAGTTTAGTGAGTTTAAGGAATTTAATGAGTTTAGAGATATGGCATAAAATCACTAAGTTCCCTTAACTTCACTAAATTCCCTTTACTGCGTCAGCCAGCCAATGGCTAACGGCTAATAGCACTTTACCCGTCTGCAAAAAATAAGGAGGCGACCCTCGCGGGCAGCCTCCTCTGCGTTCAAAGACTTTAGGACTAAGCCTCGGTCTTTGCAATACGACGCTCCTTGATACGAGCCTTCTTACCGGTAAGATCGCGGAAGTAGTAGATACGAGCGCGACGAACAGCACCACGCTTGTTTACCTCGATCTTATCAAGGTGTGGAGAGTAGAGAGGGAAGATACGCTCAACGCCCACGCCGTTAGAGATCTTACGGATGGTGAACATCTTGGTCTTGCCGGTACCCTTAATCTGGATTACCACGCCACGGAAGCTCTGGAGACGCTCCTTGCTACCCTCAATAATACGGTAAGTTACGGTGATAGTATCACCTGCACCAAACTGTGGAACATCCGCATCGGTCTTGGTCCACATCTGCTCGTTCACGAGCTTAATCAACGAATCCTTGTTCATTGTTGCAACAAAAATTTAATAGTTTCCGTTCAACATTATCGCTGTGGCCGACATACCATACAGAGTCACTGCCCTGTAATCCCGAACCTGAAGCCTCTCAAACGCAACTTTAACGCCCATTCTCAAGGTTTGCAACGGTCCATCTTGCCCTCCACCCATTATAAGAGGTTGATACGCAGGCGCAAAGGTATGCAAAAAAAAGTAAAATTCAAAATCCGAGCTGTCATATAAAAACATACCCCCGAAATGGAACTCCATTCGGGGATATGAGAGTGTATGGCTATACGACCCTTTACGATAGATTAAAGTGCGTCGAAAGCGAAGATGTGAGCCTTCTCTGCGCCCCAGGTCTCGGTTACAACCAAACGGAGCTGCTTGGTCTCAACAGGCTCAAATGTAACCTTGCGCAGACGCAGGTAGTTGTCGTCGTCAGAGTAAACGGTCTTCCACTCCTTGCCCACCAAAGCCTCAATTTTGAAGCTCTTGGTCATCATTGGCGGAATTTGTACGCGCTCGGTTGTAGCCTCGAGTTTACGCATACGCTTGCTGCGCACCTTGAGGTCTGAGTCGAAAATCATTCGCGCACCGGAGATTGTTACAGGCTTCTTCCAAGAGTAGGTGATAGTGTTCTCATTTGGAGCGACCCAAACGCCGTTGTCGGCACCCTGCCACTTGCGGTCGATACCGTTGCGGATAACCTCGATATCCTCAGCCAACTTAGCCGATGCGGTAAGCTCTGATACCTTACGCCAGCGATATGGAAGCATTACATCGTCATCCTCAAGCCAGGTCTGCACCTCGCCGATATAGCTCTTGTGTACCTCTGCTGGGTCAACGCCCTTCTCAATAGCCTTTGCTGCACCTGTACCTGCTGCCTGACCGAGCAGTGCGCAAGTAGCCATTACGCGGGTAGCCGAAAGACCCATGTGTGTAGCCGAGATGTCACGACCTGCGAACATAAGGTTTGGTACATTTACAGAGTAGAGAACGCCAAAAGGAATACCGAAGCCCTGAGGTACGGCATACTCAACAGATATGCGACCCTTCTTGTGGAATGCATCCGGATGGTGGTCGTCAAGAGTCCAACCGCCGTAAGCCACGACATC
>JAFNYE010000214.1 GCA_017383345.1 Alistipes sp.
GCCATAAACTTCATCGGACGCAAGTATGCCTCTATGATGGTAGGCGGAGTTCTCTGCATAATAGACCTCTCAAGGGCACGAGAGCGCATAATGTTCGATCGCTACTACACAATGCTTTTGGGTGGCAAGAGCGTGTCACAACAGTTGCTATTCCCAGAGCGATTGACCCTTTCGGATGGCGAATACAGCCTGCTTGAGGAGCTTACAGTCGATTTTGCAGCTCTTGGCTTTGATATTGATATGATGGGTGGTGGCGTTATTGAGGTGCGTGGCATTCCTGCCGACATCAGCGCAGAGAGTATAGACAACACCCTGTTCCAACTCTTGCAGACTATGGCTTTGCCGCATCAGGTGGAGGATATTCGTCGTGAGCAGTTGGCACTCACTTTGGCACAAAGCCAAATTGGCAGAACAACACTTTATACGCAGGCCGACGCTGAGGTTATAGCAGAGCAGCTTATGGCGTGCAGCAACAACAAATTAACACCATCGTCAAAACCGATAATGACATATATCACTCTTGACGATATACAGCAAAAATTGGCATAATGAATCCATACTTTAGAACGCCACCGGCAGTTAAAAACCTGATAATTGCAAACTGCCTTGTATTTTTGGCAATATACCTTATTCCAAGCGTTAATAAATTCTTGGCAACATATTGTCAACTCTATTTTATTGGTGCACCGAATTTTCACGCTTACCAACTTGTAAGCTATATGTTCTTGCACGGCAATTTCAGCCACTTATTCTTCAATATGTTCGCGTTATGGATGTTTGGTCGAACTTTGGAGTACGAGTTGGGCACGCGCCGCTTTTTGGTTTACTACTTTGTCTGCGGTATCGGTGCGGCAATATTCCAAACACTTGTAGCGTGGGGTGCGGCGGAGTACGGTTTCACTATGCTCGGAGCATCGGGTGCAACAATGGGTCTGTTGATGGCATTTGGAGTAATACATCCAAACAACCATATTTTCATATTCCCACTCCCGTTCCCTATTAAGGCCAAGTGGTTTGTTATTGGCTACATCATTCTTGAACTATTACAAGGCTGGGGTCTAAACGATGGCATTGCCCACTTTGCTCACATTGGCGGTATGCTTTGGGGATGGGCACTACTGCAATATTGGAAAAACAAGCGCGTAATCTATTTCTAACTACAAATCCACCTGACAAATGGCACGCACAAACGGAACAGTATATAGAGATTACAGAAAGGGCAAGCCAAGCAAAAAGCGTCGCTTCAGCCTCAGTTTGCTACTCTTTATTCTCGACATCATTATGTCGGGATTGCTACTATTGGGTGCAGCCGCAACGATTATTTGCGTTATTACGCCAAATACCGATCCCGAGCGTTTGGGACTCTTCTCAACAATCGTTCTCGGCGCTCCGATGGTATATATTGTTATGTGGTTTACGCTGCTTTACTGGGTTATACGCTGGCGGTGGAGTATGGTCGTAGTGACAGCCATTTTTGTATTTATTGGTTCACTACAGCTTGGCAAATACTATCGTGCCGATTTTGTCCAGAAGAGTGACGCTGTGGTTAAAAATTGTACAAAGGTTATCTCATACAACATTGAGAACTCCAAAGATACAGCCCTTGTAAACTACCTTGCAAAGCAGACGCCGTCGATAATATGCTTGCAGGAGTTCCTCTCAGACTCTAAGAATATGTGGGCCAATTTGGGCAAAAAGTACCAATCGACCGTCAAAGATGAGATTGGTTACTCTTGTGAGATATTTACCACCCACCGCATACTCCGTCAGGGTACAATAGACTCTTTGGAGCGCTACAATGCAATGTGGGCAGATATTATCATCGGCGAACGCAAGAATGCCGACACTGTGAGAGTTATTAATCTTCACCTTAAATCAACCACTATTACCGCCAAAGACAAGCAGTTCTTTGAGAAACACGAGTATGTGCTTGACAGCGCCCGCCACATAAAGATTATGAATATAGCTGACCGATTGAGCCACAACAATGTTGCTCGCGCTGCACAAGTAGATAAGGTAAGACGATTTATTGAGAAGTCAAAGCCTCGCAAGATGATTGTCTGTGGCGACTTTAACGATGTGCCACTCTCTTTCTGCTACAAACAAATATCGCAGGGATTTATAGACACATTTATCAAGGCTGGCTCTGGTTATAGATATACTTTTGACGGGTTCTACAATATGCTGGCTATAGACTATCTGTTTGTCACTGATCACTTTGATGTTATCTCGCATCAGATAGACCACGAAGCCAAATATTCCGACCACTACCCTATCATTTCACGAGTTAAGATTAAAAAGAATAATTAAACAGATACTACTATGATTTTAGATTCTATCAAAAATGCTGAGTTGTACTATCAGCTCAACCCACGCTTTAAGGCAGCATTCGACTTTTTGGCTGAGTGCAATCCCAAGACTATTGCCCCAGGCAGACACGACATTATTGAGGGCGAGGTCTTTGTAAATGTTATGGAGATTGACCTTAAGCCACGCTATGAGGCTCTATTGGAGGTACACGACAAGTATATCGACATTCAGGTTATCATCGGCGGTGCAACCAAAGAGGAGTTTGGTTGGTCTGAGCGCAAAGATTGCAAGAAGGCTAAGGGCGAGTTCGACACCGAAAAGGATGTTCAGTTCTTTACTGACGAGCCTCAAACATTCTACACTATGCGCGAGGGTCAGTTCTCAATTCTCTACCCAGAGGATGCCCACGCACCTATGCTTGGCACAGGAAAAATCAAAAAGATGATTTTCAAGATTTTGAAGTAGTTTTTACAACTCACACCCCAAAAGCTGTCTATCTTTTCAGGTAGGCAGTTTTTTTTTGCAAAATATTTGCATTTTATTAAATCAATGTTTAACTTTGTAAAAAATTATATCAATATTATGAAAACATATTGCGAAAAGTTTACTCTTGGCCGGATGGGTACGGTAACATCAATACTACTATCCGCACTGTTTGTTTATGTTGCTATTGCCGTATGGAGTGTAGGAATGACAGCCGTAATTGTCACCTATTTCATATATACACTTATGGCGATTTGGATACTGCTCACAATGCCGCGCTACTTGGTAATCCAGAATGGGCTAATCATAATCACACACCCTATCGGCAGAACGGTAATCGAGAAGTCGCAGGTAGTAAAGATTGAGGCGATAGATAGCAGCGACCTGCGTGGCTCATTAAAACTCTTTGCCAGTGGCGGTTTTTTCGGTTGGTTCGGCATTTTTCGTAACAGCAAGTTTGGAACATATCATCTATACTGCGGCGAGGTAAAAAATCTATATCTAATAGTTACAACTACCAAAAAATATATCATCAGCAGTCAAAAACCTATAGAGCTATGACAACAAAAAAGAGATTTCCGACCATTTGTCCGTCGTGTGGCGGAGTGCTATCTGTCAAGAGTCTGCATTGCGCTCTATGTGACACTATGGTGCAGGGTGATTATGCAATTCATCCTATTTTAAGGCTATCAGCCGACGAGCAGCAGTTCGTTTTGTCGTTTATTAAGTGCAGCGGCTCGCTCAAGCAGATGGCTACCGAGTTAGGGTTGAGCTATCCTACCGTGCGCAATATCCTTGACGACATAATTTCAAAACTTCAAAACTTAGAAAACAATGAAACGACTCTTTAACCCTTTCCGTTACATTGCGGGAGCAAAGGCTCTTATTTTGGGCTTGATTTTTATCGCAGCCGCAACGCTTATGCTCTATAGTGGCTCGCTCATTCAAGACAGTTATATTCATATAGGTATGGCGCAAGCACCGCTTTGGTATGTTGGTGCGATGCAGATTATCTGGTGGCTACTCCCCGCCCTGCTACTATATCTTTGCGGTATAGCACTCTCAAAGTCAAAAATTAGGATAATAGACATTCTCGGCACAACCGCCTTTGCGCAACTTATCCTGCTACTGATGATTGCCCCAATGTTGCTGCCTGCAATAATGAATGGAATGACCGATATTTTGGTGGCTCTTCAATCGGGCGTAACACCAACAGGCTCGACCATAATGCCGCTAATGATTTACAGCATTTGGAGTATCGTTTGCCTTGTTTTGTTCTATATATGGAACTACAACGCCTTTGCCGTAAGCTGCAATGTAAACGGATGGAAGGCAATACTGACCTTTATCGGAGTGCAAGTAGTAGTAACTATTGCAGGTATGGTATTGTAAGGCACATATCGCAAAAAGCCCGACAATGGTATCTATCCATTGTCGGGTTTTTGAGTATGCGGTCAATGCCTCTTTTTACTACAAATTTCTTAGGCGGAAGACAATCTTCTGACAATACAACTCACCCTCGTGCAACATTACCGATGGGAACTGAGGTTGGTTTACAGCATCAGGATAACCTTGGCACTCGATAGCCACACCTGCATAGTCGCAGTAACGGGAGGCAGACTTTGTCAAAGGGCAACCGCCTGAGAGCCAATTGCCTGTATAGACCATACAACCCGGCTGTGATGACAAAATCTCAACCTTACGGCCCGATTTAGGATCGGCAAGAGTACCTACCTCGCCGAGGATATTCTTCTGCCAACCATCAACAACAAAGAAGTGGTCGTAGCCCTTAAAGTCGCGGATATGGTTAAACTCCGACGCAATGTCATCACCCAAGCGGCGTGGCGAGGTAAAGTCCTGCGGAGTGCCCGCCACATCCAATAGTGTACCCGTAGGTATCTGCACAGCGTTCATCTCAAGAGCCTTAGAGCAGTTAAGTTGCAAAGTATGGTCGAGGATAGTACCTGAATTTTCGCCAGCCAGGTTCCAATAGGTGTGGTTTGTAAGGTTGACAGGTGTTGTGCCGTCGCTCTTAGAGTAGAGAGTAATCTCGAGATTATTTTCATCATCGAAATCATATACCACCTGAGCAGTAACCTCCGACGGATAACCGCAGTCACCATCCTCCGAAACGAGTGTAAAAATCACACGGTTATACTCCACGCAACTCTCCCACAATCTGTTTGAGAAGTTTTTGCTGCCT
Organism: Alistipes sp.; assembly: GCA_017383345.1. Classification (GTDB taxonomy): domain Bacteria; phylum Bacteroidota; class Bacteroidia; order Bacteroidales; family Rikenellaceae; genus Alistipes. The sequence goes on from JAFNYE010000214.1 coordinate 4,997, forward strand.
CCGTGCAGATGGTTGGGGCCATTATTAACCTCAAGGTGGTAATCCTTGCCCTCAACAGTCATCCTACCTCCGGCAATGCGGTTAGCTACACGACCCACAATTTTACCGGCACAAGCGCCATCGCCAAAGTAGCTCATTGGCTCTTTATAACCAAGAACAACATCCTCGATATTTCCATTGCGGTCGGCAAACTTGACGCTGACAATGCCGGCGCCAATATTGCTCAGTTGCACCTCGCTACCCAAGTTGTTGCGAAGCGTATAGATAACTATAGCCTCGCCCTCAGGTGTTGCACCCCAGATATGTTGCAGAATATCCATTATGCGTCAATTGGTTTTACATTTGCAAGAAGTGCGTCTATACGCTTCAAGCACTCCTGCTTACCTATAAATGAGATTACATCATACATACCAGGGCCCTTACCTGCACCAACCAAAGCCAAGCGCAGAGTATTCATTACCTGACCTACGCTATAACCCATATCGGCAATCCAACCGTGTACAAAATGCTCAGTATTCTCCTTGCTATAGCTCTCAATTTTAGCCAACACCTCGCGCACCTCGCTTAAGATACGAGGGTTTTCGCCCTTCCAATACTTCTTGAGTTGCTTCTCGTCGTACTCTGTCGGAGCAACGAAGAAGTAAGATGTCAAATCCCACAACTCGGAAGCGAAGGTTGCGCGCTCCTTCATAATGCCGGCAACAAAGCCCGCAGTCTGGTCAGAGACCTCAATGCCGTGCCCACGAAGTATAGGCTGGTAAATCTCGGCAAGCTCTGCATCGCTCTTATGGTGCATATACTGGGCATTGAACCACTTAGCCTTATCCGGCTGGAAGCGTGCGCCCGACTTGGAAACGCGCTCCAGTGAGAATGTATCAATAAGCTCCTGCATAGAGAAAATCTCCTGCTCTGTACCAGGGTTCCAACCCAAAAGCGCAAGCATATTGATAAACGCCTCGGCAAAGTAGCCATCCTCACGATAGCCGTGAGCAGTATCGCCTGTAGGTGACACCCAATAGAGCGGGAATACAGGGAAGCCCATCTTGTCGCCGTCGCGCTTTGAGAGTTTACCGCCACCTGTAGGCTTGAGAAGCAATGGCAGGTGTGCAAACTCAGGCTGTGTATCAGTCCAACCAAAGGCACGATAGAGCAAGTAGTGAAGCGGCAACGAAGGCAACCACTCCTCACCACGAATAACATGCGAAATCTCCATAAGGTGATCATCGACAATATTTGCAAGGTGATATGTTGGCAGAGCGTCAACACTCTTGTACAAAACTTTATCATCGAGAGTAGAGGTGTTAACCTCAACATCACCACGAATAAGGTCGTGCATCTTGACAATCTCGTTCTCTGGCATCTTGAAACGCACTACCCAGATATCGCCACGAGCTATGCGCTGCTCCACCTCCTCAGCAGAGAGCGACAAAGATGTTGGGAGCGTTGTACGCACCTTGTAGTTGTAGGCGAAAGTCTCGCCACGCTCCTCGTACTGCTTGCGCAGAGCCTCAAGCTCCTCGGCAGTATCAAAAGCATAATATGCCCAACCCGCCTCTACAAGCTGCTTTGCATACTTAAGATAGATTTCACGACGCTCACTCTGGCGATATGGAGCGTGAGGGCCACCATAGCCTACGCCCTCGTCAATCTCAATACCGCACCAACGGAGCGACTCAATGATATACTCCTCTGCACCAGGCACAAAACGCTGCGAATCGGTATCTTCAATACGCAAAATCATCTTACCGCCGTGATGACGAGCAAAAAGGTAATTATAGAGCGCCGTACGCACACCACCGATATGAAGTGGACCTGTTGGCGACGGAGCAAAGCGAACACGAACTTCTCTCATTTTTATAAACTGTTGACCTTTAGCCATTGTGACTATTGGCCTATTTTGTTATTTGTTACTATTTAATTCAGTGCGCTACAAACAGAATTTTTAGCACTCTAAATTGCTTTTGGAGGAATTTTACAACGCTCACAAAACTTTCCTCAAAGCACCCGTAAAATTGCTTTTAGATGGAATTTTACAACGCTCGGCAAAATTGTCCGCGATGGGCTGTACTTTCGTACTGTCCATTGCGAGCAACTTTTGATAGCGGCAGTAAAAACCGTATAAAACAATTTTACTCCCAGAGGTTGCGCGGATATACACCCTCCGCAATCAACGCCTCAATCTTAGCCATAAGTTGCGGCTTATCCTCCTTGTAGGTTACTCCGAACCACTGAGCAGCAGTAGAGAGCACCTTCATCTTAGCCACGCCTCCACCTACAAGACGATTGACCATAAGTGGGATAAAGAACTCGGCCTTAAGATTTGTTTGGGTTGACTCCTCAGCCAGGAACTCCTTGAATGCAGCCTCAGAGTATTGGAAATAGTCCGGAGTGAAGCCAAAGAAGTTCATTGAGACAGGAGTATTCTCCTCAAGAGCAACATCCTCGCCCAAGTCGTGGAAGACAATTACGCCATCGCTATTACGCTCAATCTTAGTGCGCTCGACCATAGAGGTGAGGTTGCGATTTTCATCAACGGTGCAGACACCGCGCGACACGGTACCATTCTCCGAGAGGGTCTTGTTTACCTCGTAGCCGACCATAGCGTAGCTGTTGCGGCTATCGGCTAAAGTAGAGAGGTATGCGCCCATAACCTCGTAAGAGTTTTGACCATAGAAGTCATCAGCGTTGATTACTGCAAACGGAGTATCGATAGCACCTGCGGCCATCATAACAGCGTGGTTTGTACCCCACGGCTTTTCACGACCCTCTGGAACTGTAAAGCCCTCAGGCAGATAGTTGAGTTCTTGATATACATAATCAACCTCAATCTTGCCACCAAAACGGTCTGCGTTAAACACCGAGATAAAATCGTCGGCAAAAGAGTGGCGGATAACAAAGACAACCTTACCGAAACCTGCGCGAATAGCATCATAGACAGAGTAGTCGATAATAGCCTCGCCATTAGGACCTACGCCGTCCATCTGCTTAAGCGAGCCGTAGCGAGAGCCCATGCCGGCTGCTAAAACTAAAAGTGTTGGTTTTACCATAGTTATTAAGATATTAGATATATTCTGTCAAAATCGTACAAAGTTAGGAATTATTTATACAATTCCCAACAATAACAAAAAAAATAGCGCTATCCCACCTGAATTTTGGCACACAGAGTTGCATCTTTTGAAAATTACCATTAATTTTACTATTGCAAATAGTGGAAATATTGATTGCCATGAAAAGATTTGTCATTCTGATTTTAAGCATAGCCTTTGCCACATCAGCAACAGCATTCGGTACAGAGATTTCAAAACCGAATAATAATGCGCCTAAATATGCAAAAGAACACCGTTTCGGTAAGCGCGGATATTTTGGCACAGCGACACTCGGATTTTCACATTTCGGCATAAAGGGCGAGGGGTGGCTCATAGACAAACCGCACTATGGCGTAGATGTTATAAACGGCTACTCATTCAACCCCCACTTTGACTTGGGCGCAGGTGTAGGTTTTCACTTCCAGCCAAGCAGCGACCCTAACGAGCAGTATCTGCTATTTCCACTCTACGCATATCTGAGAGCCAACATTCTCGACCGTCGCGTAACGCCATATATAGCTGCAAAACTCGGTGCTTCTGCCGTTGGATATCGCACAGTTCAGGGATGCACTGTTTATGGTTTTGACCGTTGGGGATGGAGCACATTCACAGAGATTGAAGCTGGAGCTGCGGTGCGATTTAAGGACGGAAAATCTCTCAATATTGGTGTAGGTGTTCCGGCATATCTCATACCACTGCTTGCAGTCGGAGTGAATATAAATGTAGGTTTTACCTGGTAATTTTCAACTGTAGAACATAGATATTTCAAATTACATTCCGTCATTACTTAACTCTAAAATAACCTAAAAAATGAAGAAGTTTATCTATTTGCTATCTGCGGCTCTATTTATTGGTTGCTGCAACGCCCCTGCACCAGTTGAGAAGAGTGCAGAGATTGAAGTAATCGGACACCGCGGTGGTCGTTACGAGTTTGATGAAAACACCCTTTCAGCTTTTGTTGAGTCCTACAAGAAAGGTATTCGCAGCTACGAGACCGATGTGCGTCTGACTGCCGACAACGAGCTTATCATCATCCACGACGCATCGCTTAAGCGCACATTTGGCGTTGATGTAGATGTTGAAAAGACAACCCGCGCCGAGCTTTTACAGTACAAGACCCTCAAAGGCAACCCTACCCTATTTGCTGACGAGTTGGCAGAGTTTTTCAGTCAAAAGGATATTCACTACATTGAGTGGGAGATGAAGTCCAAAAACTACACCCCCGAGCAGCTTAAGTTGTATTGTGACAAGCTCTACAACACCGTTATGCCTCTCAAGCCCGAGAATGCGATATATGTATTCTCGTCGTTCGATGAGCGCGCCCTTATGACTATGAAGGAACTTCACCCAGAGGCTGAGCGTATGTATATAACAGCAGAGCCTGTAAATGAGGCTGTAATCGAGAAGGCTAAGGAGTTAGGTCTCCGACGCGTTGGTTGCACTATAAACAAGACCTCGCGCGAAGCTATGAATAAGGCTCACGAAGCGGGTCTGATTGTAAACCTATGGCCCGGCAAAAAGGTTGAGGATTTTCAGCTTGCATACGCCCTGGGAGCGGATATTGGCTGTTCTGATGTACCGGTTGCCGTAATGGAGTTTGTCAACCAAAATATGCAGTGGATTAAACTCTCAAAAGAGTTGAAATAGGCGGATTTTGGCATAATTTATGCAACTAAGCGGGGAAAATTGATTTTTTCTCGCTTTTTTTATTAAAAACATTTGGTTTGTCAAGATAATAATATTATCTTTGTGGCAATAAGAGTGATTATACCCATTTTTATGAAAAAGTTGTTTAACCTTTTGCTTGTAGCGCTTCTTGTCGCAGGATTTTCTTCTTGCGCTAAGGAGGATATGTCGTATATCGACAACTCAAGCGTAGTGGTAACTTTTTCAGCATCGCTCGACCAGGTTTACACCCGCGCAACCAACTATGGCAAGGGCGAAAACATCAACACTCTCCACTACCGAATTTTCGACGCAACTACCAACGAGGCTCTCACCGACCTAAACGGTAGAGCTACCCGCTTGGATAACGGCTCGTTCAAGTTCAGCGTTGAGATGATTAAGGGTATGACCTACGACATCGCTCTCTGGGCGCAGGATAGCTCTTGCACAGCATACACACTCAACGGCGTTGTTGTAGAGATTGACTACAACAACGCTCTTGCTAATGATGACAAGCGCGATGCATTCTGCAACTACATTGACAATGTCAAGACCGACTCACCTGAGTTGCAGCAAAGCATTAAACTGACTCGTCCGTTTGCTCAGTTTAACGCAGCATCTTCTACTCAGGATTTCACCAACACAGAGGCAAACGGTTTAACTTTGACTGAGAGCTCACTTACCCTGAACGCTTTCACTAAGTACAACATTGAGACCAAAGAGGCTACCGATGTACAAACTGTAACATTCGGCAAGAACACAATGCCGTGCTGCCTCAATGATGAGGAGGAGATACTTCAAGCCAACTACAAATATTTGGCGATGTGCTACCTCCCTGCTCCAAAAGTTGGATGCACAATTAATATGGTTACACTTCAGGTTCACGGCACAAATGCTTCTAACCAGATTGTAACATTGACAAGCGAATATAACAATGTTCCAATCAAGCAGAACTTCCGTACAAACATTCTTGGTATGCTGCTCTCTCAATCAACCTCGTTTACAGCAAGCATTGAGTACGGTTGGGCAGGCCCTGATGAGAATGTAAACAAATAAGCCATTGCTTATATATTAATATAGGTGTACTTCGGTACACCTTTAATTTTGTCTACACATACCATAATAATTTATCCAAGTATCCGTTATATTGGCATAAATAAGGATTAGTATGAATAGGCTTTCAAAGACATTAGAGGGGATAATTGCCCAAACAACATTTGACACAACTCGTCAAGGCAGGCTGAGCGCACTCAAAGATCGCCTTATGCTTGCATTAATCGGATATAAAGGCTCTATGGCGCGCATATTATTAGAGAGAAATATAGAGCCGTGGAGACTATTTCAAATTGCCGTACGATTAGACAACAGCGTGGATGTATATAACAACATCGAGCGCCTCAATGCTGTCGAGTTTTACGGAGGCTATATTGAGCATCTGCGCGCAAAATACAACAATAAAGAGGGGTTGATAACAAGTATTGACGCGATGATAGATATTATCAGTGACAGCCATACTCTCACCTCTAAGGCTTTCAATCTTTACGATGTAACCGAGAGCGACATAATTAAATGGGCGTCAAAATGACAACAAACCCCAAAAGTTAAACTCTTGGGGTTAAATATTCAATTAGGTCGAACTACATATCACCTATATACTGGCGGTACTTTCCAAAGTTGAAACCTAAGCCTATATACAGACTAAGGGATTTAAGATTTTTAGGCACAAGTATTTCCGACGAGCGATAGAAAGTTGTATCGATAAAGTCTGCGCCAACAAACAGATTAAATCCGTTAGGATGAATATTTATTGCCGTACCAAAAACCCCTGGACGATTACGACCCAAGAAGGTGTGGCTAAATGAGACATCAAACCAGCGTCCTGCGCGGAAATTGACCGATGCAGTAAGTTCCGACCAGATATAGTTAGGTCGCAACTGATTGTGCCACATAAGGCCAAAAGATATCTGCTCGTCGAGAATAGCATACTCTGCTCCCACATTAAGATTAGCATTCAAAAAGCGCGAATAGCTACGCGACTCTTGTGATTGCACATCCGAACTTGCACCGGCATCAACCTGTTCGCTATCCAAATCAACGCCGCGATAGTAAAAGTTACCTCTTACATCCAAAGTTGCACCCTTGGTCCAACGAATAAAGCCCACATCGGTAACGGCAGCACTCAGATTAAGACGACGATCAAGCAACGATGCATTAACACCCAAATCGACCGCAAAACCGCCATTATTAGTCTGCGACAAATCGGGCTTTTCAAGAATTAACTCCTCCAATGCGCCAATTGCATCCTGAGAATTTATTATCATACCTGCACCTCGGACTTGCGCACTCAGAGTACCTAAAATCTCTGTTCTCGAAGTTGTTACATCAGCCTCTGTTGCAAAAGCATTAGCATTAAACAAGCCCCATAGACCCTTTGCTCTGACACCGAAATCAAGCCAATCGTTAAGCGCAAATGCTGCACCAATATAGGCCTCAGCATAAATGTTCATATCTAAAGCCGTGGAGCGCATATCTATCGAGCGATTTCCAAGCGACTTCATTGCTGCAAAGAGATCTCGGTTGGTAGTAAAAGCTAAGTAGCTACGCATATTGATACCAAAATTCCAATATGTACCTCTACGATTATAAAAACCAACTCCGAGAATGTTGACTTGTTCACTGTTGGCAATACTTATCTTCTTGGGAAGTGTCGATAAAAACTGGTCGGCCGAAACGGAGGAGTGCAGAGCCGTAACAGTTTCGCCTTCGTGTTTATATGTGAGATTTCTCATACTAAAGGCGTTGTTACTAAGGTCAACACCTAATCCACCTATAGCCGGCAAAGCCACATAGCCTCTCGTAGGCGCAAGTGCCGGATTTAGGTCTGTACGGAAGTAGCTTCCCTTCATAAAATATGAAGTTTTCAACTGAGCCGAGGCTGTAACAACAGCACACAGGGCAATAAGGGATAGTATAACTCGTTTCATAACACTACTCAATGCTAATATTTCCATCTATACAGAGAGCGAAATGTGCCGCAATCTGCTGTTCTACATTCAAAGCCACACCATTCGCCACACTTGAAGCCTTAATGGTATAACGCAACTGCTCAACTCCGCGCAAGAGTTCTATAACATCTTGCTCTCCTTTAGAGGCTATATCAAAGGTTACAATCGATGTTTTTAGACTCTTACCATCTGCCGATCCTGCAATAACACCATTTCCAACCTCATTAATTTGTATCGGAGCAAGTCGGCCATTTACATCAAGCAAATCTACGCTCAAATCGAGAGAGAGTGGAGTTGAGTTGCTGATTTCGGCGATAAGCGACACCTTGCCATACATTTTTGTTCCACTCAACAACTCGTTATTAAGGACATCTTTCAGACCCTTGGTTGTGTCGCTGAAGCTAAAGGAGAAATCATTGCCAAAACTAATCGGCATAGCAAACGAGTATCCGCAGAGTATCTCATACTGCTGCTGCAATACAAGCGTCGCCAACTTGTCAGGATTTGTAAAAGCCTCAAATTGAACATTCACACCATTGGGGAACTTACCATTAAAGAGCGATGCCAAATCACACTCAACACCGACAACACCCGACTCCTGCGCTGCTTCACGAGCGATGCGGATAGTACTTGTAACAGGCGTTACACCCTTACCATCAGTTGCAACCTTTGCAGGGGCAATCTCAAACGGAGCGACCTCAATAGCTTTGTTGTTTTGCGCAACACCTTCACAAACAGGCACTAACTTCGCCGATATAGCGACCGGAATAGTTAACGGGTTGGTAAGCGTAAAGTCGATTGTTGGATTAAGTCCCGATCCATTCATTTCAATAGCTGCACCTTCGGCTATAGAGGCTATATCGAAACTCAAGCTATCACTATATTTATAATCGACAAAACCGCTGACACTCTTGATGTTATAGTATATAGGCAAGTAACCTACCTGAAGTTTTACACCACCTTGGTGTTCAAGATAACTGAGGCGTATTTTTGCACCCTCAGCAAGACGCACCCCAATAGTTAAAGGCAAATCAAAAGATACATCGCCACGATTATCCACCACGCCACCTTCGCCAAGATCGATGGCATTGATATAGACACTCGCGCCATCAGCAATATTAGCGAGCGTAGCACTGACTGTGTGAGAAGCCTCGTTATACTGCACATTATAAGCTGGCGAAACATCAATTGTTCGCGGCAAAGTTATATCGACAATAATATCATCTGCCGCACCTGCTGCCATAGCCTCAGCCGAGAGCCACTCCATACCCTCAATAATAAAATAAATAAGCGTTTGGTCTAAATCCACGCGTTTTACTGCCTTAACAGCACTATTGAGAGCGTTGAAGGTAATATTATTCTTTAGCTCTATAGGTTTATCAAGCAGCGACATAGGAGACAACGACACCTCCGCATCCTTGCATACCAACTCCGCATTGATTTTCAGCGACGGCATCTGCTCAAATTTCAGAGTCGCCTGCTTGGTTGTCACAGAGTATGCAATATGGTACTTGAGTTCTTGCGGGAGGTGAATAACACCACCTTCGGCGGTATGATGATTTTCAATACTGCTGATATAGGCTGTAAACTCCACGCCACTCTGCCCTGAGGCGATGTGTTGATTTGTTACGCGAAAGACATTATCAGTAATCAGCCTTTTATTTTGGTCATAAACGACATACTCATCGGGCAACTGCAACTCAATTGACAGCGTAGCGCCGGCATTGATTTGAGCCAATGAACCTAAATCAAAAACGCATTTAATAGGGGCACCAGGCAGGTTCTCGGGGTGCATAACATAAACCTTATCAATGCGCTCAACATACTCTGGCACAGGGACATCTAAATTGTAACCGGAACTGCCATAATCATCGCCAGACACAGTTATACCCGCAGGGATTGGAAGCGTAACACCTTGATTAATCTCCATTCCGTTATACCGTCCCTTTAGAGAGTAGTCTATATCGATAGAACTGGAGGCGTTTTCAAGAGTAAAAAGCGGATAGTCAATATCGACATCAAATTTTGAGCCTTGAATAACA
>JAFNYE010000215.1 GCA_017383345.1 Alistipes sp.
GAGCAGAGCGCTCTAAACCTCAGTCGTGTGGATGTTGAGAGTTGCAATAACGAGTTGCTGTGGGGTAGTGCTGCAACCTTTAATACTGCCGATATGGCTCTTGCAATCAATGCCGAGGGTGGCACCAAGCGCCTTACTTTGGAGTGCGAAGGTAAAACGCTTGACTCTAAGGGGCTTAGCGTGAGTTTCTGCATCCCTGCTGCTAAGTATGCTAAGGGCCTGAAACTCAAGTTTTACTTCCTTGAAGGCGTATATCAGACTACTATAGCCGCCGAGGGTATCGATTTGTCCAACGACTCGATTTTGGAGCAGAACCTTGCGGTTAACATTGTTAAGAGCGACATCTTTGCCGATGTGGTGCGTGCTACCGATACTACCGTAGTGGTTGCGTGGAGTGGCTCTATGAGCAATATGCAGTACTTCAAGCAGCCGTACCCCAACGCAAGTGCCTCGTATGCCCAGGATGTGACTAAGGATTATAAGGTGGCAATCTATAGCGACGAGGAGTGTACCAATCTGGTCTATAGCGTATCTCCTCTCAAGGGTGCCAGCCTATTTACCGACAACAGTTGCCCTCCGCGATTTATCTTTACGGGTCTTGAGCCTAAGAGCGACTACTATGTTCACATCCATAACCTTACCGACTCGAAGCAAACCCTTGTGCCTCTGCGTGTTACCACCTCTGCTCCTGCGGCTGAGAATGTGGCTTACACCTACACCAAGCCAGGCGATGTGGTGCTCTTTGAAAACTTTGGTAAACTCATCTATGCGGGTGATACTTCGGCTCGTGCTGCGGGTGTTTCGCGTGATGATCGAGCTCTTTTAACCTCCTTCGAGGGTGCCGATTTGAGGGGCGAGATAACCCTCGATTTGGAGGCGTTCGATGACAACTCTACCACAGAGGCGGTCTATATCCCTGCTACGGCGCAGATAGAGATTGGCTTGTTTAACTCTCTCAAGGGCGTTGTTGACGATATGGGTCTTGATAAGTGGGGTTGGATAGGTGGCAAGGAGGGCGCAAATGGTGGCTCTGTAGCTGCTCGCCCGGGCTATCTCAAGGTCGGCACAGGTGGTAACCGCTCGGCTGTTGTGACCCCTATGCTCTCGGCTATCCCTGCGGGTGTTACGGCTACCGTGACCGTTAAGTTCAAGGCTGCACCTTATGGCGATGTGGGTAAGGATATCAACCCCGACGAGAAGAGCGTCCTTGTCAAGGTACTTGATGACACCTCGCTCTCAAGTGCTTATAAGGTGACATACAATAAGGAGGGTCAGAGCAAGGCTTTCACTCTGGAGGGCAACAATAGCAGCGTATGGAAGGAGTATAGCGCCACCTTCAAGGGCGTTAGCAGTACCAGTCGTATCTCTATTGGCGGCGGTCGTGCTTCGGCAACTGATACCAACCGCTTCTTGCTGGACGATGTTAGGGTTGTGGTTGACTCTTTGGACGATACCTCGGTTGTGACGGGTACTGTTAGCTATAGCGACGGCACTCCTGCTGCGGGTGTGGTTGTAAGTGACGGCTTTGGCTGCGTGCAGACCGATGTGAATGGTAAGTATTCGTTCAAGCCTCATAAGGATACCTTCTACATCTACTACTCTATCCCTTCGGATTGCGAGGTTGAGGTTAATGACCACGGTCAGCCTTACTTCTTTGCCAAGTACAGCGACACCAAGAGTGTCTATGACTTCACCCTTGAAAAGTCAGCGGTTAAGCAGAACAAGTTTGCTCTCTTCTGCCTTGCCGATGTGCAGTGCGCTAACCAGACGCAGTATAATCGCTTTAAGTTTGAGAGTACGCCCGACCTCAAAGACCACGCTTCACGCAAGGGTATGCCTTGCTATGGCGTCACTTTGGGCGATGTGGTCTATTCTCAGGGTACTCGTAATTGCGACGATATTATGCCTATTATGCGTAACCTTATGTCCAAGAGCGTTATGGGCTTCCCTATATTCCAGACTATGGGTAACCACGACTATACCTACTTTGGCGAAAGTAAACCTATTGAGTGGAGCGGCAGCTACGACTATGAACTCAATATTAAACTCCAGCGCGCCTTTGAGCGTGTCTTTGGCCCTATAAACTACTCGTGGAACAGAGCTGATGCTCACATCATCTCTATGCGTAATATGCAGTGGTGGGATGGTGCAAGTTGGGACCACTATAACGACCCTATGTTCACCAACGAGCAGTATGAGTGGCTCAAGCAGGACTTGCAGTATGTGCCTAAGGATAAGATGGTTATCCTCTGCGTCCACTGCTCCGTATGGAATAGCACCAAGCTCAATGTGCAGAATGTGCTCAAGCTCCTGGCTCAGTTTAAGGAGGCACACATTATGTCGGGTCACCACCACCGCAACACCAACGAGCCTACCAAATCGACCATCAACGGCAAGGCTATCTACGAGCATAACCACGGTGCTGTATGTGGCTCATTCTGGTACTCCAATGTCAATGCCGATGGCTCTCCAAATGGCTATGGCGTCTATGAAATTGAGGGTAATAAGATGGTTAATTGGTACTATAAGGGCGTCAATGACGGTATGAACGACCAGGGTTACCAGATGCGACTCTATCGCGGAAATATGCGTTGCGGAGGCCAATATGACTACATTCAACTACAGCACGGCAAAGGCGTTATTCTGGCCAATGTCTTTAATGCCGATCCAAGCTGGACCGTCAAAGTCTTTGAGGATGGCGTCTATACGGGCAATATGACCCTTATGCCGCAATATAACGGCTCAACTACCGCGGGCACAAGTGAGGCATCTCCTTGCAAACCAAGCACCTCGTCAAGCCTCGATTGGTGGGCTATTGGCTACCATACAGGCGTCTTGGGCAAGGGCTATGGCGATGCCGGTAAGCGTAACGGCCAAATGAAAGAGTGTACCCATATGTATAAGTACACCCTCAAAAACTCCTCCGCTAAAGATATCCGTGTCGAGGCCACCGACCAGTGGGGTAATGTCTATAAGAGTTCGGAGATTATGGGGGACTACGACTATACCCTAATGTAATTTGGCGTGAAAAGGCAGCATTAGCTTCCGCTAACTCTAAAACCAGCAAAGGGTCGTACGGCAAGTACTACCCTTCGCTGCTTTTATAGCCGAGCGTTGCTACTACCGCCTTTTGACGACAAATTATTTAGCGTGATAGCTGCATATTTCCTGTCGCTACTCTTCGTTGTTTCTCAGGGCGAGCGTTGTAAATCCACCACTCTGACGCTAAAATGGTGCGCGAATGGTGGTAGGGAATTTAGAGAATTTAGGGAAGTTA
>JAFNYE010000216.1 GCA_017383345.1 Alistipes sp.
GATAATGTGCTCAATGACGGCGTGGACACCATTCCCGACAATGTCGCTCTATGGTTCGACAAAGGTGGCTCTGAAGAGCTTTGCACAGTCACTCTGGTATGAGATGCGTGAGAAGGGAGTGAGCGTAACGACTGTCTTCCCAGGTGCGGTAGATACTCCGCTCTATGACCTTACAGAGTCAAAGCGTCGTCTGTTCCGTGCGCTGGGTGTAATGTCCTCGGCAGAGAGTGTGGCACGCAAGGGCCTCAGGGCGATGAATCGTCGCCGCAGAAGGGTTATCCCCGGTCTGTTTACGAAGATTGTGGTGGCTATTTGTGCCGTTCTACCGGCTGTAGTGCTGCTGCCAGTAATGAAGATACCCGCTATCCGCAGAATATTGGATAGGTTGTAGGTTACAACTTTGCCTTGAATATTGCAAACGGATTCTGTAAATAGCCCCTAATCGAGAACCAGATATTACCCATATACTCATCTGGCACAACCAAATCGTAGCACCATTTGCGTGCTCTGCGATTGCGTAACTTGGCAAAAAATGTGCCGATAACGCCACGCTTACCACTCTTGCCTGCATCGAAGGTGAGTATATCCTCTTTTACGCGCTCAGATAACTTGTCATAACTATCTGCGAATGGCAGTGGTGATATTACGCCAAAGTACTTAACTGCAAGGGTAGTAAGTATCGCAGCATAGCGCTCAAGTCCGCTCTGGCGGAGCATATCCATAAGTTTTTCGCTCTCAATCTGCTTTCCGCAACGGGCAATAAAGACCGCCCAATCACACAAATCCCTCAGTTTGATAGACTCGCGTGCAAAGTGCCAACTTGAGTGGCGCAGCAGAAAGAGCGCATTGAAGGTTGCAGAGGGGATTAACGCACTTGCAACAGTCGGGTGGGGTAGAGAGCCCTCAGAGAGCTGCAAGAGCTGCTCGTTTATGTAACGACCCGTACTGTTGACATTTGGATTTACAAAGTGGAGGTGATTCTCAATGTTGATGCCCTTCACGACAAACTCGCTGTGGACAAAGTAATCGTGCTTGACCTTCACACCCTTTTGTCGGATAATCTCATTGCCACGCTCAAAATCACCCATCAGGTAAATGTCTATATCGCCCGACTGACGATGTGACGGCTTAGGGTAGAGGTGTGCGTTTGATAATCCCTTGAGTATCAGTGTCCTGATGTCGTTTTTTGCAAATGTATTGACAACGAGCGAGGCCACGGCCATCTGGTGCTCGTAGATCTTTTCGATATGGCTGACATTGTATGCCCACTGCACGCGAACATCCAAACCCGGCTGCAAACTCTCTGGTAGGCACTTTACTCCGTCATATACAAAGGCGAGCACTCCCTGCGTTGCAGCAAGAGTGTATATCTGTTGCCACTCCTCGGTGCTCATACACTCGAAGAGAGTGCAGTTAGCCTCAGAGTTAAAAAGTGCTGTACGCAACAAAGCGAAAATTCTATTCTCGGTTGTTATCTGGATTTTTGTCATACTAAAGAAGTTTACTAACTCTTCAAAAAAGTTTTTTCGATACAATTGCACATCTGCTCAGATGTGAATTTAGAAGCCGTTGATATAGCTGCGTTTGATAACTTGCAGTAAAGCTCTCTATCACTGAGAATCTCTCTAATTTTGGATGCGATTAGGTCAATGTTTTGAACGTCTATTTTATACCCATTTACGCCATCTTCTACAAACTCGGCAATGCCACCAACCGTTGGGACAATGACAGGAAGAGCTGCCGACATTCCCTCAAGAGCAGTCATGCCAAATGTCTCGATAACTTTGTTCGGGTTGGAAAGATTTAATAATATTGAGGCATTGTTGTAGAACTGGTGAATATCCGATTGACGAGGGGAAATATTGAGATTTTTAGGGATGACAATCTTATGTTCTTTTATAAAACTATCTATTGCATCATCCGTCTCGTTTAGTACCAGTGTGAAATTATACTCACTGAGTTCTGTTGCCAGATTGATAAACTCTATAGGACTTTTATACAACAACAGCGATGAAACCATTAATATATGTTTGCGCTTATATCCATTTTCAGGGTCGGGAAGCAGTTCGTCTGTGAATGCCGATGGCAAGGCGTTATATACAACATCAATATCCATATCCTTTGGAAGGAAAGAGCGTTGATAGTGTGATACACAGATTATTTTATCTGCAATACGCAACATACCTCTATACAAGAGCCGGTAGAAGGCACTCTTTATAAACGCATTTTCGTGATAATGATATACAATCCTTTTGCCTAATAATTTGCCTGCAATAGCTGCTCCTATAGGCATAATTGTATTTATGTAAAACGTAGGGCACTTTTTATACTTAAAGGCCTTACAGAATAGACAAATTTGCGCCCATATAAAATGTAAAATCCAAGAGAATTTATTACAAGAAGGGTGATAATGGAAGTAATCGTATTGTGCGTTGTCGTAGTGTTTGAGTTCATCTAAAACACCATTGGTTTTGGATGTGACAATAGATACACTATACCCCTTATTCAGTAGCCACTCTCCTACATTTCGCAGGACCTTAGGACTACCACTATAGTCGTTGTATAGATGAAAAAAGGCTATTTTCATTTGGTTATTTTCTTTGGTTGTGTCGCTCTATAGCAAGATCGTAATAGCTATTCATTAGCTCTCTACGCTTGTTCCATAGATATTTGTTGGCACATTCAATAGTGCCATGTGCGAGCTGTTCAAAGTGTAGTGGATGCTCTAAAATATTGTCTATCGCCTCTGTAATATCTGATACAATCTGCTCACTATTAGTTACTGGAATCTTAATACCGCACTTCTCGCAAACGGTGTCATGCATTCCGCAGTGATCAAGGGTTAATGTAGGAACACCGTGTCCCATAGACTCCCATATCACGGTAGGATTTCCCTCTTTAAGGCTTGTTATGATATGCAAGTGAGATGAGTCATATAACTCTAAAACCTGATCTCTGGATAACTGTCCATAGAATGTTATAATATCATCCAAACCATTGCTTTTTGCAAACTCCTCAAGCGATGCTCTTGCAGGGCCATCACCGATTATATTTACATGTATGTTATTACGTTTTTTAATTTGAGCCAGCGCTTTAAAGAATAATATATTTCCTTTTAGCTCATCTAATCGTCCAACCAACAACATTTGATAGACGCTGACGTTATCAAATTTGGATGTGTTGAGTTTTGGAGCGTGCAATAAGCAGTTTTCAGGTATGTAGATGCTTGTTTTATTATGCGTTTTCTCGAATATCTTCTGCACCTCTGTCGTAGAGGCTAATAATACATCCACCTGATTTAACGCTTTTCTCAATCGCAAACTATATCGTAGCTGTATGCTGTTTACGACATTTCTAAATAGAACCTTTAGCTTGCCCTTGATTGTTAA
>JAFNYE010000217.1 GCA_017383345.1 Alistipes sp.
GACAACCTCATCGCTCCACACTCTGTTTAGGATTTGCTCTCGTGAGCATATCTTTCCTCGATGTTGAATCAAATATGCGAGCAACTCGAACTCTTTGCGTGCGAGCTTCACCTCCTCGCCATCAACCGTGCAACGCTTAAACTCCAAGTCGAGGCAAAGACCCTCAACTACTAAACGGTTTGGCTTCTCAGCCGACACATTACCAACTTTATGGGATGTCGTTCTACGCAAAACACTCTTAACTCGTGCTACGACATTACGAATGGTGTAGGGCTTCATAATATAGTCATCGGCACCGAGGTTGAGTCCCATAATCATATCATCCTCGGTATCACGAGCAGTGCAGAAGATAATCGGGATATCAGCCGTGGCAACATCGTTTTTCAATATTTTAGCCATCTTGATACCACTAATCTCACCCATCATAATATCGAGTAAAATGAGCGAATACTCTTTTATATTGTAGCCGAGAGCCTGTTCAGCACTAAATGCCACATCTACATCATACCCCTCATTTTCGAGGTTTAGTTTCAAGACCTCACACAAGGTCTCCTCATCATCCACTATCAATATGCGCTCCATTGCCATATACTTATATTATAAGATTGCAGTGCAAAATTACGGAGATTTGGCAAATGATGTAATGCTCCATAATAGATTTAACAAAAATGTCACATTTTTCAGCAGAATGACTATTTAACGAAAGCCTAATTTTTTTGAAATATTTATGAAATGTTATCCCGATACTTTTGCGGTGTGAAAACAAGAAACAGACATTAACTTAAAACATTATTTAATTATGAAGAAAATGGTAATCTTGGCAGGTCTTTTAGCCTGCATCGGTATCAACGCACAAGCACAGGATACCACAACCGTAGAGCCCAAGGGTAAGGCTATCGTTCAGGTCTTTGGTAACTTCCACGCAGGATTTGGCGAGCAGAACAACGATATGGGGTTTGAGCTCGACCGCAGCTACTTGGGTTACGAGTACAAACTTGACGATGGCCTGACAGTAAAGGGTGTTATGGACATTGGTAAGTCGAAGAGCGTGGATGACTACCACCGCATCGCCTACATCAAGAACGCTCAGGTGTCGTGGAAAAAGGGCAACCTTACGCTTAACGGAGGTCTTATCTCAACCACACAGTTCAACTTTCAGGAGAAGTTCTGGGGCTACCGTTACATTATGAAGTCATTCCAGGACCAATACAAATTTGGTAATAGCGCCGACTTGGGTATCTCTGTGGCCTATAAGTTTGCTGATTGGGTATCGGCTGATGCAATCATCGTAAATGGCGAGGGCTACAAAAAGATTCAGGTAAACGACGGTCTTAACTACGGTTTGGGCGTAACATTAACCCCCGTTAAAGGCTTCCAGATTCGCCTCTATGGTGGCCTCAACGAGAGTGGTGTTGAGGGTAAGGCAAATACCGTTAATATGGCGGCTTTTGCAGGTTACAAGCACGACAAATTTACAATCGGCGCAGAGTATAACCATATGCTAAACGCCTCCTACACCGAGGGCAATGACCAGTTTGGCTACTCACTCTTCGGCTCGGTTAAGTTGGCAAAATATGCGGAGCTATATGCTCGCTTCGACGACCTATACTCTAACAATGATTGGAACATCGCCAAGGATGAGCGTGCAGCAATACTCGGTGCACAGTTCAAGTTGGGCAAGTATGTGAAGATTGCACCTAACTTCCGAATGTCGATGCCAAAGGCTGATGGCTCAAAGATGGGTTGCTCGGCGTATGTAAACTGCTACTTCGGTTTCTAATAACACAAGTCTAATAAATTAACACATAGAGATATATGAAAAATATTTTTAAGTCAGCGATGACAATGGTCGCAGCCCTTGCTTTTGTTTCTTGCGGCGGTAATGCAACAAATGGTAGCCGTGAGGCTCAGGAACTCTCGGGTGCCGGTGCAACATTCCCACTCCCTTTCTACAATGTTGTCTTTGAAAAATTTGCCGAGGTAAATGGAGATGTCGTTGCATACGGTGGTATTGGCTCTGGTGGCGGTGTTCGCAACTTGCGTGATAAGATTGTCGACTTTGCTGGTAGCGATGCCTTCCTCTCGGATAAGGAGATGGCAGAGATGGCTCCCGTGGTACACATCCCAACCTGTATGGGTGCAGTAGTGTTGGCTTACAACCTCGACGGTGTTAAGGAGCTCAAACTATCGGGTGAGATTATCGCCGACATCTTTGCTGGCAATATCAAGATGTGGAACGATGAGCGTTTGGTGGCTCTCAACCCTGATGTAAAACTCCCTAATGAGTCTATTATCCCAGTATTCCGCTCTGATGGTTCGGGTACAACCTTCGTCTTTACCGATTATCTTACCAAGGTTAGCCCTATGTGGAAAGAGAAATATGGTGCTGGCAAGTCGGTAAACTTCCCTTCTGGACAGGCTGCAAAGGGTAATCCTGGTGTAGCTGGCGTAATCAAGCAGACCAAGAACTCAATCGGCTATGTAGGCTCAGAGTATGCCTTTGCACAAAAGATTCCATACGCAAAGATTAAGAATCAGCGTGGCGAGATTGTAGAACCTAACGCAGCATCTATCTCAGCAGCAGCTTCGGGTGTAATTCCCACTGATACTCGTTGCTCAATCACCAATGCCGATGCTAAGGGTGCGTATCCTATCTCAACATTCACCTGGATGATTATCTACAAGGAGCAGAACTACTCTGACCGTAGCAAAGAACAAGCCTTAGCAACACTCGACCTTGTGCAGTATATTCTCTCTGATGAGGCACAGAACATTACATCAGAGGTACACTATGCACCACTTCCCGCCAAGGCAAAGGAGTTGAGTATGACAAACTTGAAGAGTGTTACTTATGATGGTGTAGCAATATTGCAATAACATATAGCTATGAACGACAAGATATATAAAATCCTATTGTTCGCAGCTGCATTGATAATGCCGATAGTGTGCGGGGGCGTGGTCTACGCCCTCGTCACTGACGCTTATGAGGCATTCGAACACTTTGGATTCTTCAAGTTCCTAACCTC
>JAFNYE010000218.1 GCA_017383345.1 Alistipes sp.
AAAAAGAAAATTTATGGCACGTATAGTCGGTGTAGATTTACCAAAAAATAAGCGAGGCGAGATCGGTTTGACCTATATCTATGGTATTGGTCGCAGCACCGCTCAGAAGATCCTCGATAAGTGTGGCATCAGCTACGATATTAAGGTTGAGAACTGGACAGACGAGCAGGTAGGTGCAATTCGTTCTGCAATTGCCGAGATGGATATCAAGGTAGAGGGCGAGTGCCGTTCATTGGTTCAGTTGAATATTAAGCGATTGATGGATATCGGTTGCTACCGTGGTATCCGCCATCGTATTGGTCTTCCAGTTCGTGGTCAGAGCACCAAGAACAACGCTCGTACTCGTAAGGGTAAGAAGAAGACTGTAGCAAACAAGAAGAAGGCAACTAAGTAATATTGGCAGTTATGGCAAAGAAAACAGGAACAGTTAAGAAGAAGGTTGTTAAGGTTGGTCAGACCGGTATGGCATTCGTACACTCAACTTTCAATAATGTAATCGTAACCATCACCAATGAGGTTGGCGAGGTAATCAGCTGGTCATCAGCAGGTAAGATGGGCTTCCGCGGTTCAAAGAAGAACACTCCGTATGCAGCACAGACTGCAGCAGCAGACTGCGCAAAGGTTGCTTTCGATATGGGTCTGCGTAAGGTAAAGGTTTATGTGAAGGGTCCGGGTCAGGGTCGTGAGAGTGCAGTTCGTACTATCCACGGCGCAGGTATTGAGGTTACCGAGATTATCGATGTAACTCCACTGCCACACAACGGTTGCCGTGCTCCTAACCGCCGTCGCGTATAATCATTTTACATTACAAACTCAAAAAGTTAAAACAATTATGGCAAGATATATAGGACCAAAGACCAAGATCGCCAGAAGATTTGGCGAGGCTATTTACGGCGCTGACAAGAGTTTTGACAAGCGTCCAGTTCCACCGGGACAGCACGGTCTTGCTCGCAAGCGCAAGAAGGTAACCGAGTACGGTGTCCAGTTGAGCGAGAAGCAGAAGGCAAAGTACACCTATGGTATCCTTGAGAAGCAGTTCTCTCGTACTTATGAGCAGGCTGCTCGTATGGGTGGTATTACAGGTGAGAACTTGCTCAAGTTGCTTGAGTGCCGTTTGGACAATGTTGTTTATCGTCTCGGTATTGCTCCAACTCGTGCAGCTGCTCGTCAGCTCGTGTCTCACCGTCACATCTGCGTAAACGGTAATGTAGTAAACATTCCGTCTTACACACTTCGTGAGGGCGATGTAGTATCGGTTCGTGAGAAGTCAAAGTCTCTTGAGGTTATCACATCAGCATTGATGGGTACAAACCACAGCCGTTACTCTTGGCTCGAGTGGGATGGTGCTACCCTTAGCGGTAAGTTCCTCCAGAAGCCAGAGCGTGAGGAGATTCCTGAGAATATCAAGGAGCAGTTCATCGTCGAGCTGTACTCGAAGTAGTAATTAACAAACATAAACTGTAGTAAATATATGGCAATATTAGCGTTTCAGAGACCTGATGAGGTTTGCATTCTTGAGTCAACGGCGACTTACGGTAAGTTTGAGTTCCGCCCTCTTGAGCCAGGTTATGCAATGACCATCGGTAATGCCCTGCGCCGCGTACTGCTTTCATCGTTGGAGGGTTATGCCATCACAACGGTAAAGGTTGCTGGCGTAGATCATGAGTTTGCCGCTGTTCCGGGCGTGATGGAGGATATGCTTAATATCATTCTTAACCTTAAGAAGGTACGCTTTATCCGCACTGTAGAGAATCAGGAGGCCGAGAAGGCTTCTATCAATGTTGCAGGTGTTACAGAACTTACTGCAGGGTATATCTCGAACTTCCTTACATCATTTAAGGTACTTAATCCGGATTTGGTGATCTGCCGCTTGGCTCCGGGTACAAAGATGCAGATGACTATTACCATTGGTAAGGGTCGTGGCTATGTACCATCAGAGGAGAACAAGCCTGAGACAGCTGAGTTTGGCGTACTGCCAATCGACTCGATTTTTACCCCAATCGTCAATGTTAAGTGGGCGCGTGAGGATTATCGTGTTGAGCAGCGTACTGACTACGAGAAGCTCGTTCTTGAGATTACTACTGACGGCTCAATCAAACCAAATGATGCGTTGCGTGAGGCTTCAAAGATCCTTATTCAGCACTTTATGCTCTTCTCGGATGATAAGATGAACTTCATCCTTGAGGACACAAATACTGAGAACGATCTTAACGAGCCAGAGCTTCATATGCGCCAACTTCTTAAGACCAAGTTGGTCGATAAGGACTTGAGTGTTCGCGCACTCAACTGCCTTAAGGCTGCAGAGGTTGAGACTATTGGCGACCTTGTAAAGCTTAACCGTAGCGAACTGCTCAAGTTCCGCAACTTCGGTAAGAAGTCTCTCACTGAGCTCGATGCTCTGTTGGCAGACCTCGGCCTTCGTTTCGGAATGGATGTATCAATATACAAACTCGATAAAGATTAAATCAAATGAGACACAATAAGAATTTTAACCACCTTGGCAGACAGGCTGGCCACCGTAAGGCAATGTTGTCTAATATGGCTTCATCCCTGATTCTCCACAAGCGTATCGAGACTACTGTTGCGAAGGCAAAGGCTGTTCGTCAGTTCGTTGAGCCACTCGTAACTCGCTCGAAGGAGGACACTACCCACTCTCGTCGTGTAGTATTCTCATACCTTAAGCAGAAGGAGGCTGTAACCGAGTTGTTCCGTACAATCGCTCCAAAGATTGCTGAGCGTCCGGGCGGTTACACCCGTATTCTTAAGACCGGTTTCCGTCTTGGTGATGGCGCAGATATGTGCATCATCGAGTTCGTTGACTTCAACGAGGCTTACACTACCGGTGTAGCTCCAGTTGCTGCAGCTCCTGCAGAGGCTAAGCCTAAGACTCGTCGCTCTCGTAAGAAGAGCAGCGAGGAGGGCGAGGAGAAGAAGGTTGCTAAGACCGCAGCTCCTAAGAACACCGCTGCAAAGGCTTCTGCTGCAAAGGGCGCTAAGCGTACTAATGTAGGTAAGAAGATGTAATAACATTTTGTTGTTATAAGGTGGCATTAGCTACCGCAAACTCTAAAACAGCAAGGGGTTGTACTTTTGTACAGCCCTTCGTTGTTTTTTTATTGCCGTGAAAAGTACGCATTTACTTCGTTACACTGCGATAACCGAGTTGCTCACATACGCTTTAGTATGCTGCGCACTCGGTTTCTTGTGAGCCTTGTAACTACGCACATTGGGCAATAGACGATTGTTCGTATAATTCGTATGACACAGCCAAATAACAAAGCCGTTGAATGTTTTCAACGGCCTTGTTTTGGTTTGATGAGGCTATTAATAGTTCTCAGCCTTAATCTCGAAGTAAGCCTGTGGGTGTGCGCATACAGGGCAAAGCTCTGGAGCCTGCTTGCCAATAACGATGTGGCCGCAGTTTGAGCACTGCCAAATCATATCGCCCTCGCGAGAGAATACCAAGCCACCCTCTACATTTGCGAGCAACTTGAGGTAACGCTCCTCGTGCTCCTTCTCAATCTTTGCAACAGCCTCAAAGAGAGCAGCGATCTCAACAAAACCCTCCTCGCGAGCCTCCTTAGCGAAGGTTGCGTACATATCGGTCCACTCATAGTTCTCGCCCTCAGCAGCAGCCTTGAGGTTAGCAGCGGTGTCGCCGATGCCATTGAGAAGCTTAAACCAAATCTTAGCGTGCTCCTTCTCGTTGTTAGCTGTCTCCTCGAAAAGTTTTGCAATCTGAACATAACCCTCCTTCTTTGCCTTTGATGCAAAGTAAGTGTACTTGTTACGAGCCTGGCTCTCGCCTGCAAATGCACTCCACAAATTCTGCTCGGTGCGTGTTCCCTTCAAATCTTTCATACTCTTTATTGTTTTAGTCAGTTGTTTATTTGTTTTTGCTATACAAAGATACAACGAATTTTGTATTTGTCAAATTTTTATTTCTTATTATGCTATAAGTATAAACTATATCTATTTTGTTTTCAGGAAAAATATCACTATCTTCGTATCAATAAACAACTTAAAACTTTATATACTTCAAAATTATGGGAAATTTGACCTTTACAATGATTAAGCCCGACGCTGTTCGTGCTAATAATCACGCAAAGATTTTGCAACATCTTGTTGATGCCGGCTTCCGTATTGTGGCGCTGAGAATGTGGTGTATGTCGCGCAATGATGCAAAGCGTTTCTATGCCGTTCATACGGGTAAACCATTCTTTGACGGCCTTATCGACTTTATGACCTCGGGCCCAATTGTTGCGGCCGTGCTTGAGAAGGAGGATGCCGTTGCCGAGCTGCGCAAGACCGTTGGTGCTACCAACCCTGAGGCTGCCGATGAGGGTACAGTTCGTAAGCTCTATGGCTCTTCGGTGCAGCAGAACGCTATCCACGCATCTGATAGCGACGAAAATGCCCGCATAGAGTGGTCGCTCCACTTCAGCGAGGCTGATATAATGTTGTAAAGAGATAATGCTCAAATTGGCAACAAAAGTGTTCACTTTGGGCGTAATGCACAATTTTAACCCAAACAATTCGTTATTGGTATGAAGATTGCACTTCAATATAACAGCTGCGGTGAGAACTGCAAGCCGCAGTGAGGTTTCTTCATTTATTTAAGTTTGGGTTAGTAGTTTAGGGGAGCAATCCCCGAGATAGGCGATAGTCGTGAGACTCTCGCCTATTCTTTTTGCTCCCCTAAACTACTGACCACCTGTAGCGGTGTGGCAGACTTGTCTACGCTCGGTTGTTGTTTGCTGTCGCAAATAATTGTATTTGACAGATAACGACTTTGAAAATAAATTTTCAGTCGTCATCTGCCAACTCCAACAATCTACAATTGCAACAACCTCGCTATGGTCTGCTCAAACCTTCAGCGGTCGTTAGTAGTTTTATAGGTGCTTCGCAGTTGTTGTTTATTGAGCAATCCCCGAGATAGGCGATAGTCGTGAGACTCTCGCCTATTCTTTTTGCTCCCCTAAACTACTTTGAGCCGATGCTCGGCTCTTCCTCCTTCGCACCTCGGCATAGTATGCAAGCATTCTCTGCTCTCGGTTTGTCGTCGGTTCAACCTGTAGTCCTCGCGCGGTTTGGTTTGTCAGCGGTCGTTAGTAGTTTTATAGGTGCTTCGCAGTTGTTGTTTATTCAGCAATCCCCGAGATAGGCGACAGTCGTGAGACTCTCGCCCACTGAGATTCCTTTAATATTTATACAAAGGCTATGCTAGAAAAATTGTTACTTATTTTGAAGCCACATATCAATATCCTCTCTCGTTTCGGGGGTTCTTT
>JAFNYE010000219.1 GCA_017383345.1 Alistipes sp.
ACAAGGGCTCGCTATTTATCAAATATCGCGACATTGTGGAGAATAAGAGCCGTGATGTGGTTTTTGTTTACGGATTTAACAGATGAGAAAGATAATTTTTGCAACAAACAATGCTCATAAGCTGAGCGAGGTTCAAGCCGTTTTGGGCGACGCTTTTGAACTTATAACCCTGCGAGAGTGCGGCATTACGGAGGATATCCCCGAGACTGCACCAACTCTTGAGGGTAATGCACTTCAAAAGGCTCGCTATGTCTATGAAAAGACGGGTGCAGACTGTTTTGCCGACGATACGGGTCTTGAAGTTGATGCTTTAGGTGGCGCACCGGGTGTTCACTCGGCTCGTTATGCGACAGATGGTCACGACTTTGCTGCCAACAATCGCCTGCTACTTAAAAATTTGGAGGGCGTGGAAAATCGCTCTGCACATTTTAGAACTGTAATTGCACTTATTTTGGATGGCGAGGAATACCTCTTTGAGGGGCGCGTAGAGGGTGTTATTGCAACCGAGGAGTCGGGATGCGGTGGTTTTGGCTACGATCCGCTTTTTGTACCTTCGGGAGAAATTATTACCTTTGCCGAAATGTCGGCCGAGGCTAAGAATGCTATCTCGCATAGAGGTAGAGCTGTGGCTGAACTTGTAAAATTTTTGAAGCAGAGATAATGGAAGAGTTTAAGGGAAACTACAAACGCGAGGATAAATTTGATCAGGCCACTCTTGAGCAGTTGGCCTACCACTACTCCGAGGTGCTCAAACTTTTGGGCGAAGACCCTGAGCGTGAGGGTCTTGTAAAGACCCCTATGCGTGTGGCTAAGGCTTGGTCATTCTTGACAAAGGGTTATAACGAAGACCCGATAGAGATAATCCGCTCGGCGATGTTTAACGAGGAGTATCGTCAGATGGTGCTTGTTAAGGATATTGAGATTTTCTCGGTTTGCGAGCATCACATGTTGCCATTTATCGGTAAGGCCCATGTGGCCTATATCCCTAATGGCAAGATTACGGGTCTGAGCAAAATTGCCCGCGTGGTGGAGTGCTTTGCTCGCCGCTTGCAGGTGCAGGAGCGCTTGACGGTGCAGATACGCGACTCTATCCAGGAGGCGCTCAATCCGCTGGGCGTGGCTGTGGTTATCGAGGCGTCGCACACCTGTATGCAGATGCGCGGTGTGGAGAAGCAGGACTCGGCTACTACAACTTCTGCCTTTACGGGTATATTCCTCTCCGACCATCGTACGCGTGAGGAGTTTTTGTCACTCATTTCGCATAAATTCAGATAACATATATGGAACAGGTAAAATGTCTTATTATTGGTAGCGGTCCTGCGGGTTTTACCGCTGCTATTTATGCTGCTCGCGCATCGCTCAACCCGGTGCTTTATGAGGGTATTGAGCCGGGCGGTCAGCTTACAACAACAACCGAGATTGAGAACTTCCCCGGCTATCCTGAGGGTATTACCGGCACCGCTATGATGGATGACCTGCGCCGTCAGGCAAAGCGTTTTGGTGCAGATGTACGCACAGGTATTGTGGGCAATATTGACACCTCAAAGCGCCCATTTGTGGTAACTGTAGATAATGGCGATGTTATTGAGGCCCAGACAGTTATCATCGCTACAGGCGCTTCGGCAAAATACTTGGGTCTGCCTTCGGAGCAGAAGTTTAAGGGTATGGGTGTGAGTGCGTGTGCTACTTGCGACGGTTTCTTCTATCGCAAGCAGGATGTTGCCGTTGTAGGTGGTGGTGATACCGCTTGCGAGGAGGCAACTTACCTTGCTTCGCTCTGCCGTCAGGTATATCTTATCGTTCGCAAGCCTTTCTTGCGTGCATCAAAGGCTATGCAGGAGCGCGTGTTCAATACTCCGAACATCAAGGTGTTGTTCGAGCATAATACTGCCGAGGTGTTGGGTGACGAGGATGGCGTTACGGGTGTGCGTCTGCGCAAAAATGATGGCGAGGAGTATGAGATTGCCGTTTCAGGCTTCTTCTTGGCTATCGGTCACCATCCTAACACCGAGCTTGTTGCAGGTAAGCTGGCTCTTGACGAGCAGGGATATATCGTAACTGTTGCAGGCACTTCAAAGACCTCTTGTGAGGGTATCTTTGCGGCAGGCGATGTGTGCGACCCACACTACCGTCAGGCTATTGTTGCCGCGGGCTCTGGCTGTATTGCAGCATTGGATGCGGAGCGTTTTATTCAGGCGCATAAGTAATGATTAAGGTCACAATACTCGGTTGTGCATCGGCAAAACCGACCGTTTCGAGCCACCCTTCGGCACAAGTGGTAAATGTCAACGAGCAGTACTACTTGGTCGATGCGGGGGAGGGTACGCAGCGGCAGATGTTCCGTATGGGCATCAATCCGCTCAAGTTGCGCGGGGTGTTCATATCGCACCTGCACGGCGACCATATATTCGGTCTGTTTCCGTTGCTCTCGACTATGGGACTTTGTGGCCGCCAAACAGCTCTAAAGGTCTATGCTCCGCGCCCTTTTGGGGAGATATTGGAGTATCACCTCAGGTATTTTGACACACAGCTACCTTATCAGGTGGAGTGGGTCGAGGTTGATACTACCAAGCACCAGTGCATCTTTGAAAACCGCACCCTTGAGGTGTGGAGTGTGCCATTGCGGCATAGAGTCCCTTGCTCGGGATATATGTTTAAGGAGAAGAGTCCTGAACTTAATGTGGATAAGTTCAAGATTACAAAGTATGGTCTCTCTATAGCGCAAATTGTGGCGGCAAAGCGTGGTGAGGATGT
>JAFNYE010000017.1 GCA_017383345.1 Alistipes sp.
ACCCGTAAGTTCAACACCGGGGATAACGACCATACCAAAATTCTCTGCAGCCTTAGTTGCACTTGCAACCGCCTTTACCGCAGCCGAACTCTTCTTCAATCTCACCTTCTCGTGTGTTGGCTGCCCCTCGGTATCGGCGACAGGTCTTATAGACATATGCTCCGTGGCGGCAATAACATCCAAGCCATCACACCACGCCTCCTCAACTCGACCCTTTATATTCAACACACCATCGGTGAGGGTGCTATGGATATGCAAATCCGCCTTGTAAGGATTATAAGCGCCCAAAGATGGCAATATAATCTCAGTACGGGAAAGGCGTATATAGCCCGTTGGCAGGAGGGTTTGAGGCTCGGTTGCACTCTGGTAACGAGTGGTGTATTCCTGCGCTGCAGCTGATAGCGAGGCAAGCAACACACAGATTAAAAAGAGAGTTCTTTTCATAGGTTTAGGTCATTTATTAGGTTTCGTCTTTTTTACTATGCCCACATTAGGCACATTACAAAGATAGTCACGAAAATTCAAAATCACAAATCCCACGCTCCGCGCAGTTAAAAAATCTTGTTGCAAAGCGGCTCTTTTACACTAAATTTTACTATCTTTGCGAGTCAGACGCTCGCGTATGCGTAACGCGAGCGCGTAAAGGGCTGAAAAACAGAACAAAAACAAACAAAAAAATTATAACAACTATGGAGTACAATTTCAAAGAAATCGAAGCCAAATGGCAAGAGGAGTGGAAAAAGAGAGATGTCTATCGCGTAGAGGTTGACAACTCTCGCCCTAAATTTTATGTTCTCGACATGTTCCCTTACCCATCGGGAGCAGGTCTGCATGTGGGTCACCCACTTGGCTACATCGCTTCGGATATCTATTCACGCTACAAGCGCCTTTGCGGCTTTAATGTGTTGCACCCTATGGGCTACGACGCCTTCGGTCTGCCAGCCGAGCAGTATGCTATTCAAACAGGCCAGCACCCTGCCGTAACTACCGAGAAAAACATCGCCCGCTATCGTGAGCAGCTTGACAAGATCGGATTCTGCTACGATTGGAACCGCGAGGTGCGCACCTGCGAGCCGGAGTACTACAAGTGGACCCAGTGGGCATTTCTCAAGATGTTTGCTCACTACTACGACCGCAAGGAGCAGAAGGCAAAACCTATCGAGGAGCTTGCAGCACACTTTGCCCAGTTCGGTACCGAGGGCGTAGATGCCGCTTGCACTACCGAGTTGACCTTCACCGCTGATGAGTGGAACAACAAGAGCGAGGAGCAGAAGGAGCAGACTCTCCAGAACTATCGCCTTGCCTTCCGCGCCGACACAATGGTTAACTGGTGCCCTAAACTCGGCACCGTGCTTGCCAACGACGAGGTTAAGGACGGACTTTCAGTTCGTGGAGGCTTCCCTGTAGAGCAGAAGAAGATGAAGCAGTGGTTGCTCCGCGTAACAGCCTATGCACAGCGTATGCTCGACGGCCTTGACAAGCTCGAGTGGAGCGACTCGCTCAAGGAGATTCAGCGCAACTGGATTGGTCGCTCAGAGGGTGCGCAGGTATTCTTCGACGCGCAGATGGCTGACGGCACAACCCGCAAGCTTGAGATATTTACAACACGCCCTGACACTATCTTCGGCGTAACCTTTATGGTTGTAGCCCCTGAACACGAGTGGCTTGACGATATGACTACAGCCGAGCAGAAGGCTGCGGTAGAGGAGTATATCGAGCAGACAAAGAAGCGCTCCGAGCGTGAGCGTATTGCCGAAACCAAGCGTGTAAGCGGTGTATTTACCGGTGCATACGCAACAAACCCATTCACAGGCAAGCAAATTCCTATCTACGCTTCAGACTATGTGCTTGCAGGCTATGGTACAGGTGCAATTATGGCCGTTCCAGCTCACGACTCGCGCGACTACGCCTTTGCTCGCCACTTCGGTCTTGACATCATTCCTGTAGTTGAGGGTGGCGACCTGACTGTAGCCTCTTATGACGCTAAGGAGGGGGCAATGATTAACTCCGACTTCCTCAACGGCACAGATGTTAAGCAGGCTATCTACAAGATGTTCGAGGAGGTTGAGCGCCGCGGTTTGGGTAAGCGCCTTGTTAACTACCGCCTGCGTGACGCCATATTCTCCCGTCAGCGCTACTGGGGAGAGCCGTTCCCAATTCGCTACCAGGGCGATATAGCGCGTCCTGTGGCCGAGCAGGAGCTCCCTATAACCTTGCCGCCAATTGAGAACTTCGGTCCAACCGAGCAGGGAGAGCCACCTTTGGCTCGCGTTGAGGGCTGGGAGTTTGAACTCTCAACTATGCCTGGCTTTGCAGGCTCATCGGCTTACTACCTCCGCTATATGGACCCACACAACAACGAGGCTCTGGTTTCAAAGGAGGCAAACGAGTATTGGCGCAATGTTGACCTCTATATCGGCGGTATTGAGCACGCAACAGGCCACCTTATGTACTCTCGCTTCTGGAATATGTTCCTCTACGACTTGGGTTATGTTTGCGAGAACGAGCCATTCAAGAAGCTGGTAAACCAGGGTATGATTCAGGGCCGTTCAAACTTCGTGTATCGTGTAGTGGGCACAAATCAGTTCGTGTCGTACAACTTGCGCGAACAGTATCAGACCCAGAAAATTCATGTCGATGTAAATATCGTCAAGAACGACATTCTCGACCTTGAGGCGTTCCGCAACTGGTTGCCTGAGTTCAAGGAGGCAGAGTTTATTCTTGAGAACGGTCAGTATATCTGCGGTTGG
>JAFNYE010000220.1 GCA_017383345.1 Alistipes sp.
CAATATAGGTCGTTGGCTCGCCGGTTTGGCGGCTGTAGGGGTGGTGGCAGCACTTTTGTGGTACTTCCGCTCTACGGTTGTCTATATACTTATTTCGGCTGTGGTGGCTATTATCGGTCGCCCGCTTGTGCGTATTATCAGCAACATAAACATCGGTAAATACAATCTGCCCCGTTGGGCAGCAGCGCTCTTTACGCTGGTGGTTATGTGGGCGGTTATCATATCTTTCTGCCTGCTTGTTGTGCCGCTTGTTGTTGGTAAGATTACCTCGCTTGCGCAGCTCGATTTGAGTAGTACTCTTGCGACAATTCAAGCGCCTATAGGTGCGGTGCAGGACTATCTTAGCTCTATATCGCTTATCTCCGACCAGAGTGTCTCCGTTTCAGAGATATTGATGGGCTGGTTGCGTAAAGTACTCAATTTTGATACTGTCAACGCCGCCTTCTCGTCAGTTGTCGATGTAACGCTCGGTGTTGTTATAGCCTTCTTCTCTATCTCGTTTATATCCTTTTTCTTTCTTAAGGAGGATGGCCTATTCTTTAAGATGGTGGTGGCTCTCTTCCCTGAGCGATATAAGGATAATGCTCTGCGTGCTTTAGAGAAGATAACAGTACTGTTGTCGCGCTATTTTGTGGGTCTGCTTGCTGAGAGTGGCATCCTTATGGTCGTAATATCGGTTGTGTTGTTGATTTTTGGTGTCGGTATGCAGACCGCTGTATTTATTGGCGTAATTATGGGCGTGATGAATGTCGTGCCTTATGCCGGCCCTGTTATGGGTGGTATAGCGTCGCTTTTTATGGGTGTTGTCTCGCCAATTGATGGTTGTACGGTCGCCTATACGCTTGTGGTTATCGCATCTACTTTGCTTATAGTGAAGGGTGTGGATGACTTTATTATACAGCCAACACTCTATTCTGAGCGTGTTAATGCTCACCCGCTTGAGGTCTTTTTGGTCATCCTCTTGGCCGGCTCAGCAGCAGGAATTACAGGTATGCTTTTGGCTATCCCTTCATATACAGTTTTGCGTGTGTTTGCCAAGGAGTTCTTTTCGCAATATACGCTTGTCAAAAAGTTAACTAAGGATATCTAATGGAGGGCGTAGTTGTAGAAGCGGAAATTGTTAAAGGAAATCAGCTTGGTCGTAAACTTGGTTTCCCTACGGCAAATATGAATATCTCTAACCGTGATGATATCTCAAACGGGGTCTATCGCTCAGAAATTGAGATTGACGGTGTTGTGTATAACGCAATGTCCAATGTAGGCATTCGCCCTTCGGTAGAGAGTACGGGTCGTTGGCTTGAGACTCACATTTTCGATTTTCACGGTGATTTGTATGGCAGAGTCCTCTGCGTGAGCCTTGTTGAGAAGATACGCGAGGAGCGCAAGTTTGCCTCTATAGCCGAACTCCGTGCCCAACTTGAACACGATATGGAGTACTGCCGCGAACATTCAGCAAATAATAAATAAAGAACTTTATATGAAAAAATCAGTTGTTTCATCGTTCGATGTTGACCATCGAACACTCACCGAGGGCCTCTACCTCCGTTCGACTTATAAGATTAACGAAGAGTTGTCTGTTCTTTCGTGGGATCTGCGTTTTTGTGCCCCTATGGCTCGTAAGCCGCTCAGCTCAGGTGTCGTTCATACAATCGAGCATCTTATGGCCTACTACTTGCGCCTTGATGAGCAGATTGGCGCTGCTATTGTCAGCTTCTGCCCAATGGGCTGCCAGACAGGCTTCTACCTCTCAACAATGAATAGCGTTACAGCTCAGAATATCGCCGCTGCTCTTACGCGCGTATATCATAAGGTGTTCCCAATCGCCACAACTGATGACATTGTGGGTCTTAATGAGGTTCAATGCGGTAATCCATACCTCTACGATATTGAGGGAACAAATGAGGCTATGAAGAGTTATATTGATGTAATCAATCGCTAATATGAGAGTCCTTGTTGTAGCACCTACAGGCCGCGAGTACAAATATATGCGTGCAACCCTTGACGCGGCAACAAATCTAAAGCACGACTACACCCTTATATGCTCTGGTATCGGAAAGGCTGGCGCTGCTGCAGGAGTGGCAACGGCCGTCGCTAAGGCGGCTCAACCATTTGAGGCTGTAGCTGTTATCGGCTTTGCTGCGGGAAGCCTCGGCTTTAAGCAGGGCGATGTTGTTGCTCCAAATCGTGCTATTTATCACGACTGCGATGTGCCGGACGGATTTATTCCCGAGTTGACCGACCCATATACCCTTGCGGGAAGTGACGATATTACCGTCTTTACAGGAGACTCATTTGTCAATGCCCAGAGCGTAACCGATATTATGACGCACTATGGCGCTGCAAATGCAATATTCGATATGGAGATTATGGCTGTGGCTATTGCTGTTCGCGACTATGCCGGCGCTGTGCCACTCTTGGCTGTGAAGTATATCTCCGATGTTCCGCAAAGTGGACATAATGA
Source organism: Alistipes sp. (assembly GCA_017383345.1). GTDB lineage: Bacteria > Bacteroidota > Bacteroidia > Bacteroidales > Rikenellaceae > Alistipes. The sequence continues at coordinate 2,462 of JAFNYE010000220.1, forward strand.
GTGGTCGTATGACGCATTTGCCGACAGCCATTCCGATTTTACTCCTCTTTTGCAGAAGATAGAGAATTTGTTGTGATAGGGCGTATTCGCTGCCTTTTTGCGTCTGAACAATAGTCTCATACATTTCAGTATGCTACTACTTTGCTTGCTTTGATAGCGTTGTAATTACACCACTCTGATAGCAAATTAGGCGCAATAAATATAGGTCGGTGTTTTCGAGAATAAGAGCTATCCTCAGGGATGGTAAAAATGAAAATAGCACTTACTCAAGCTTGCTTGAAGGTAAAGTGCTATTTTCGTTTTTATTATTGTCGCAGACAATCTTATTCTCGCAACCGAAACTACCAAAACATAGTTTTGGAGAAAGCTTTTTGCACGCCCTGCTTTTTCTCGAAAAAGCGGGCAGTACTGCGTAGCCTACCACGCACTCTTTTTATCTCTCTCCCAATGGCCTATTTCCATATCGCGAATATCTGCTCCGTCGATAGTAAAGCGTATAGCTGTGCGGACATTATGGAAGCCGTAACAACCCGCAGCGCCTGGGTTAAGATGTAGAAGGTCATAGACCTTGTCATATATAACCTTGAGGATATGCGAGTGTCCCGAAATGAATATCTTGGGGCGCACAGCCTGAATTTTCTGCAAAGCCTTTGGTTGATAGTGGCGCGGATAACCGCCAATGTGGGTCATTAGTACCGACACATCCTCGCACTTAAAGTATGCAAACTCTTGGTGAAGGTATCTTACACTGCTGTTGTCTATATTGCCATAGACAGCCCTTAGGGGCTTAAATGCAGCAATCTCTTGTGCGCACTCTGCACTACCTATGTCGCCCGCGTGCCAAATTTCGTCAACATCCTTCAAAAAGAGCTTGAGGGCGTCGTCGAATGTGCCGTGCGTGTCCGATATAAGTCCAATGCGCGTCATTGTCTTACTTCTTATAGTTGGATGACAGATAGTCGGTTACGCTAAAGCGGGTCTTTGTCTTAGGGTGCTTTGCGTCGCTGACTTCCTGGATTATTTGCAACTTCTCGCCCTTTACTACCATACGCTCAATGAAGGCAATAATCTCCTCGCGGTTGACATACATCGGGTCGCCCGCAATAGAGTGATCGCGATATTGTGCAGAGTAGAACCAATAAGGTGTGTCCATCTTCTTGAGTTGCTTACAGATGAACTTTGAGCCAAAGAAGCCTACTCCCATAGCAGATGCTTTGTTGTATGGTACATTGCTGTCAGCATTGCCGTGGAAAAGTTGTATTGGACAAGGTTGCTTCTCCCACTTTGGTTTGCCCGATACCGAGAAAATTGCGCCTGCAAAGCTCACTACGCCCGCATAGTTGAACTCGCCTAATGCCTCAGCGCGCTTGTCGCCATTGCATATCATATTCTCTGCCTGCAATGCAGTGATAGCACCTGCACTTGAGCCGCAAGCCACAATCTTTGCAGTGTCTATATTCCACTTTGCAGCGTTGTCAAGCACGACCTTCGTTGCAGCGAGCATATCCTCTGCTGCATACTCAACCGCATTTTTCATTGTCACAACAGCGCCCTTCAGTCCCTTTGTGTTGATACCCTTAGCAAGATGCTTACGGTAGTCAATAGATACCACATCGTATCCCGCTTCGGTAAGAGCCTTGAAGTATGGAAGATAACCCTTGTCAGCCTTTGTTCCGCGAGCAAAAGCACCGCCAAAGGCGAAAATTACGCAAGGACGAAGTCCTTCAACACCGATAGCGGTGTAGTGGTCAAAATGGAGTTTTTCGCCATCTCTATCGGCGTAAAAGTGTGTTGTCTGTGCAGTAACCGAGATAGCTGCAACTATTGCAATAATTACTGTAAAAAATCTTTTCATATTACTTGTATTTGCCTTGCCACAACTCGGCTATGCGGGCGGAAATCTTCTGCTCGGTAGTGTTGGTGGTGTCGGGATGATAAAATTGTGTTCCTTCAATTCCTTCGGGCAGAAACTCCTGCACAACGAAGTTGCCCTGATAGTCGTGGGCGTATTTATAATCTTTGCCGTAGCCCTGTTCCGACATAAGGTCGGTAACGGCATTACGCAAATGCAATGGCACGGGGCGATTGGTGGTATCTTTGCGAACGAAAGCTAAAGCCTCGTTTATCGCCTTGTAGGCAGTGTTGCTCTTTGGCGATGTTGCCAAATATATTGTTGTCTCGGCCAGGGTAATGCGCGCCTCAGGCATACCTATCTTATGCACCGTGTCAAAGCAGGCGTTGGCTAACAGTAGCGCATTAGGGTTGGCAAGACCTATATCCTCAGAGGCAAGTATGACAAGTCGTCGTGCTAAGAAGCGTGGCTCCTCGCCACCCTCCAACATTCGCGCCAAGTAATATATAGCCGCATTAGGGTCGGAGCCTCTGACTGACTTGATGAAGGCTGAGATAACATCGTAGTGCTGCTCTCCATTTTTGTCGTATAGAGCGATATTCTGCTGCAGTGCGTCGGTTATGGTTTGATTGTTTATCACAATCTTGCCATCGGTGGCGCTGAGGATGATGTCGAGAATGTTGAGCAATTTACGCGCGTCGCCACCGGAGAAACGAAATAGAGCCTCAGTCTGCTCTACCTCTATATCACGCTTGATAAGCTCACTGTCGGTTGTAATAGCGCGGTTGAGCAGCTCGTTTAGTTGCTTATCGTCCATAGGCTTGAGCGTATAGACCTGACAGCGGCTCAATAGTGGCGAGATTACCTCAAACGATGGATTTTCGGTGGTCGCACCAATAAGCACCACCTCGCCCTTCTCTACAGCACCAAGCAATGAGTCCTGCTGCGACTTGTTGAAACGGTGAATTTCGTCGATGAATAGTAGTGGGGTAGCGGAACTGAAAAATTGCTGACGCTTTGCCGTCTCAATAACCTCGCGTACCTCTTTTACGCCCGATGTTACGGCAGAAAGGGTGTAAAATGGGCGCTCCAACTCTTTGGCAACAATCTTTGCCAGCGTGGTTTTACCCACCCCCGGAGGACCCCATAAGATAAACGACGGAACAGACTTAGTCTCTATAAAGCGGCGAAAAACACCATCTTTACCGACCAGGTGCTGCTGACCGATATATTCATCAAGTTTTTGAGGACGAAGCCTCTCTGCAAGTGGTGCTCCCATATAGTGCAAAGATACAAATTTTTAGATAAACTTATCACTTTTGCACAAAAAGAGTGTGTCAACTTTTCGTTGTACACACTCCGTTGTTATGATAGTGCTATGAGTGTCAATATCTGTGCTGTGAAAATTCTGAGGAACATTGTCAGCGGATAGACCGTTGCGTATGCTACTGCGGCGCGCTCGTTTGACGATACCGAGTTGGCATAAGCCAATGCAGGAGGATCGGTCATAGCTCCCGACATAAGTCCCATAATTGAGAAATAATCAATCTTAAACACCTTGCGCGCTACGATACCTGTAATAATTAGTGGTAGCATTGTGATAATCACACCATAGAGTATCCACCAATAACCGCCATCAGCAAACGCCGAAGCAAAGCCCTCACCTGCACCTAAGCCTACAGCTGCCAAGAATAGTGAAATACCAATCTCTCTAATCATCATATTGGCGCTGTTGGTTGTAAATGTAACGAGCTTGTAGTTCGGGCCATATCTACCCACCAGGATAGCAACGATGAGCGGACCACCGGCCAAACCGAGCTTAACGGGCAGAGGCACACCCGGGAGCATAATCGGAATAGAACCTAAAACAACACCCAAGAATATACCGATAAAGATTGGTAACAAATTAGGGTGGTCGAGGCGGCGAACAGAGTTACCCAAGATAGCAGCTACCTGATCGAGGTCGTTCTTGCGACCAACAACAACTACAACATCGCCTATTTGCAGACGAAGCTCGTATGTTGCCACCAACTCAATACCGGCACGCACTACGCGGGTGATTGTTACATTGTAGCTCTCGCGGATGTGCAAATCGCCGATATGCTTACCATTGATGCCCGACTTTGTAACAAGAATACGGCGCTTCTCAAGGTGTGATGCTGATGTTTGCCACTCCTTATCGTCAATCTGTATGCTCTCGCCAATAAGCGACTGCACCAACTCCACATCGCGACTACTGATGACAACGCGCAGAATGTCGCCCTGCTGTAAGGCGGTGTCAGCAGCTGCAATCTGTTGCTTGCCATCGCGAATCATACGGCTAACCACAAACTTTGAGCGGGTGATAGATGCAATCTCATCAATACGCTTGCCTACAATGCCGATATTGGAAACCTTGAGGTCGATGCGTACTGTTTTAGGTGCATTGCTACGCTCAGCAAGAGTCTTTTCGCGGTCAAATTTGATGCGGAAAATGTAGCGCATAAGCAGCATTGACAGGATGATACCGACAACACCAAGCGGATATGCCAGCGCATAGGCTGAAGCTAAGTGGTTGGTGGTTTGCTTTGCCATCTCAGGATCGCTTATGGTGTCCGAGATAGTCTGCTGTGCAGCACCGAGTCCCGGAGTGTTAGTTACAGCACCAGAGAGAACGCCAATCATTGTAGTCAGTTCCTCGCCTGTAATGCGGTGGATGACATAACAAGTAATGCAGCCCAACAATACAACAAGTATTGCCAAAGAGTTGAGGGTAATACCTCCCTCCTTTAGTGAGGAGAAGAAGCCGGGACCAACCTGCAAACCGATGGAATAGACAAAGAGAATGAGTCCAAACTCCTTGATAAAGTGGCATATTTCAGCATCTATGCCTAAGCCAAAATGTGATAATACAATACCGACAAACAACACCCAGGTTATACCCAACGAGATTGAACCGAACTTAATTCTGCCCAAAAGTAGTCCAATAGCGATTGTAAGACCTAAAATGAGAACTGAGTGTGCTACGGAATTAGATGTAAAAAGATTTATCAACCAATCCATACCTAATTATTTTAACCTAAAACCTTTTTATTTGATTACTGTGGCAAAAGTAGTGCTTTATATTGAATTATTCAAATTTTTTATAAATAAAAAAGGACTGCTACTTTCGCGGCAGTCCCTTATGTGGCTTATATACATTTATTTATACATAAATCGTTTGATAGAGTTCTTTGGTGTGCGCTCAAAGTCATCTACCAATATTTCAAAGTCTGACACCTGAGCGTAAGCAGGCAGCTTCTGGTTGAGCATAATGATATTTGACTTCATAATTGTCTCCAACTGCGACTTTGAGAGTGGGTTGCTGTCATCATTCTCGGTTGCAATAATGGCTACGATGCGGTTTTTACGGCCGATAATAATAGACTCTCGAACATGAGGCATTGCATTGAGCAACTCCTCAATCTCCTCAGGATATACATTCTGACCGTTGGCAGTAAGGATCATATTCTTTGAGCGACCCTTGATGTAGATGTTGCCATATTTATCCATCACGCCCAAGTCGCCGGTCTTCATATATCCGTCATCGGTAAATGTTGCGGCAGTAACATCAGGCTGCTTGTAGTATCCCAACATTACATTGTCGCCACATACCTGAATTTCGCCGACAACATTTTGTGGATCTGGTGATACAATTCTTACCTCCATACCGTCAACAGGCTTTCCGCACGAACGGATAGCAAAGTCGTACCAATCCTCATAGCCAATAAGAGGACCACACTCGGTCATACCATATCCTACGGTATAAGGAAGCTTTATCTGCTTGAGCAACACCTCGATTGGGCCACTGATAGCAGCGCCGCCAATAATGATGTGCTTCATATTGCCACCAAATGACGCCAAGATTTTCTTACGGATAGACTTATAGATAATATTGCTCAGTCCTGGTATCTTCAGCGCAAGTTTGAGTGCCGGCTTTTCAAGAGTTGGGATAACCTTGTTGCGCATAATCTTCTCAAGTACCAACGGAACGGTTATGAGCATATATGGTCTAACATCTCTAAATGCCTGCATCAGTAGGGTAGGAGTCGGCATCTTGCCCAAGAAATAGACTGTCGCACCCGAACAAATAGGGTAGATAAACTCAAACGCCAAGCCGTAGAGGTGAGCCAATGGCAACATTGAAACAATGTTTGAGCCGATAGGCATCTTAATACGGGTAACACCAAAGGTGATGTTTGACGAAATGTTGTTGTTTGAGAGCATAATACCCTTTGGCGAAGAGGTTGTTCCCGAGGTGTAGCTGATGGTGTTCAAATCATCAGGCTCGCCAACCTCATAGTGAACAAACTTACGCTTCATACCCTGTGGATACTTCGCTCTAAAAAGTTGCTGCAGGTTAGGCATAACTTCGCTCAGTACTCCATCTTTTGACCATAGCTCAGTAAAGTCCTCAATACAGATTGCACCCTTCAGTTGTGGCATCTGCTCAGCAGACATATTGGCCCACATCTTGCGCTCGGTAAAGAGTATTACACTGTCAGAGTGGTCAACCAACTTTTGGAGATTGTCAGCGGTAAAACCGTTGAGAATAGGTACAGCTACTGCGCGATAGGCAATAATAGAGAGATAGGAAATACCCCAGCGAGCTGTGTTGTTTGCACTAATTGCAATTTTGTCACCCACCTTTACTCCTAACTTCTCAAATACAATATGCAACTTGGCAATCTGTGTTGCCACATCTGCATACAAGAAAGTCTCGCCACGATAGTCACAAACGGCTGGCTTGTGCCAATTACTTTGTGCCGCCTCAGCAAATCTTTCAATAAAATGCTTCATACACTTGGTGGTTTATGGATGGGATGTTGTATTAAACCTGTTTATCTCGTTCTTTTTAGCGATTTTACGCCTCTTGATGCCTTTACTCCTCGTCACATAGAACCACTATGCTCCTCGTCCTAAAGTCCTCAATAGTCACAAACTCGCAAAAAATAACTTCGTAAACAGGCTTAAAACAACATCCTGTTGTATTATTGCGAATTGTGCAGTCAGTTTTTACTCGGCCTCTTGATACCTTTACTCCTCGTCACATAGAACCACTATGCTCCTCGTCCTAAAGCCCTCAATAGTCACAAACTCGCAAAAAATAACTTCGTAAACAGGCTTAAAACAACATCCTGTTGTATTATTGCGAATTGTGCAGTCAGCTTTGACTCGGCTTCTTGATGCCTTTATTCCTCTTCACATAGAACCACTATGCTCCTTGTCCTAAAGTCCTCAATAGTCATATTGGTCCACTATGCCCCGCATTGTAAAGTGCCAATAGTCACGCTTGTAAAATAATAAAAAGAACGCCTAAATAGTTTTAATTCTCCATCCGAATTAATAATAGTTTATTTCATTAACCATTCGGTTATATTGTTCATATATGTTCGCGAGATTGGTACATCTGCAACACCATCAATGCCAAGTTCGATAAAAACGCCCTCTTTGTCACGCCTTAGCACCTTTACTCGATCCATATTAATCATATAAGAGCGGTGGCAACGCTGAATAGACGAGCCCTTCATCTGTTCGGTCACGCGCTTCATTGTGTTGCGTATAAGGCTCTTTTTAATCTGTCCATTATTGAGATACCACACGCATATATAGTTATCTGCCGACTCAATCATTACCAAATCTTCGCGCTTTACGGATAGACGCATCTCGTTGTGGTCGTCGTAAAAGAGGGTGTAAGCCTTTTGCTGCTCGGATGTATCATTTTCAAGACTCTCGCGTAAAGCTCTCACTTGAGAGGCTTTATCCAAGATGATGATATACATACAACATATCAGGTATGGCAAAAACAGAATGCAGGTTGTTCTACCCAATACCTTTATAAAGAGTTTGAGCAAACTGCTATTGTCTGGGTGAAATAGGGTTGCCGAGCAGATTGTTATACCAATGGCTGCCATAATGAACTCTACACCAAACCACCATATAAACACTCTGTAAGTAAGCTCCTTGTTCATCTTTTTAATAAGCAATATGCGAGAGCATAACACCACCAAAAATCCGACAAGAACCACCGATGCCAATGCTAAGTAGAAGGCGTCTTCGCTGGAGTTGATAAAGCGAAGGTTGGTTGTATTGATCATAAAGTCAAGCGATTCAAAAATCCTGAATGGCCTGAATATGATAATAAATGCCACGGCAGATATGGCCATTGCCAAAACAATTGTAGTTTGTCTGCCAATGCTCAATATAGATTTAGGTATCTGTTGGTCTAACAGGTTTCTATTCATCCTTGTTTGGTTTAGGCGACTTTCTACCCAATACTCTTTCCACCAATTCACACTCATTGTCGCACGAAATATAGTACTTATCTTCGTAAATATCTGTTATCTCAATAAAATTGCCCCACTTTAGAGCATAAAGTTTGACAAAATCCATACACTTCAGGTCTAAATAGCATCCATAGTAGCCAAAGAAACCATAGGCTGCAAATATGGGGATGATAAACTTGAGTGAACTATTATCTACCTTTTTGATAGATAAAATCTGATCGTATGGAATAAATGTGTAGTCGGAGATGCATTGTATCTCCAAACCCTCATCGCTTAGTACAATATAGCGAGGTATAGATAATACCATCAGCGCAATTATGGCAATAACTATGGATATAAACCACGCGAGCATATATCCGCCGTCAAACCATATACATAGCGCAGCAGCAATAGCAATAAAGACAATGAAGTGTATCATAGTCAAGTATTTGGTCTTGCTGTCAGCTGTATATCTATACTGCTCCATATCTATTGCTCCTCCTCTTTAAGCGCCTGTGCAATGGCTTGCGCAAAAATCATATCGTCGGGCGTAGTAATCTTTATATTTGTTCTTTCGCCGTGACATAGGGTGACTCTATGTGGCGTGGTGCGCTCAACTACCGATGCGTCGTCGGTAAATGAAGCGTCGTATTGTGTATCGTATGCTGCGCGAATAAGCGAAGCCTCGAAAATCTGCGGTGTCTGCACTACTCGTAATTTCGAGCGGTCGATGATAGTGCTACCCTCGGGTGTGATCTCTCTAAATGAATCTACGGCATCTATTACCGGTATTGCAGAACCATTTTCTATAGCACACTCTGCTGCGGCTCTAATCATCTGCTTTGATCCAAATGGGCGCACGCCATCTTGTATTGCAATTATGTCAACAGCCTCACTTATAGCCTCAATGCCATTCTTGACAGAGTGGAAACGCTGCTCTCCACCCTCGACAATCTTGTGTTGGGCAACACGAAAACGAGCAGAGTAGTTCTTCCAAAAATCTATCTGTCCGGCAGGAAGTACAACCACGATTTTGGCCCCTACAAATGCCGTGGCAAAGTTGTTTATGGTACGCACAAGGATAGGCTCACCACCTACCAAAGCAAACTGCTTTGGTAGAGTACTTCCCATACGGCTGCCACTACCTCCGGCAACTATTACAACTCCTACTCTTGTCTGCTCCATATAAGTTTCTTGCCAAAACCAAGCGTGTTGTCGGTCAATTTCATAAAATCGGGCTCAATGACCAAAATATTCAGTGGTGCAACGGCTGCATAAGGGAAGCGTTTGATGTAAGTCATCTTGTCAGCATCTTCGCCACTATGAACCGTGCCGCAAATCTGAATACCCTGCACCTTGCCGACAACTCTTGTCTCAAGGTTTATACCGCAGGATATGCGGTTGTCGGCAATCATATTTTTGCCGTGCGTTGTATTGTCATCCGTTGTAAAGATAATGCGATTTGAACTCTTGTCGTAGGCATAGAAACAGGCCGCGCAATATGGCGCACCAGACTCCGATACGGTTGCAAGAGTGAGCACATGATGGCGTGCTACAAAGTCGATTATCTTCTTCTCTGGTAACATATCTATCGTATTACAACAGAATCAATTACTGTAATTTTCATTGAATCCGGCACTTCTCCTTCAAGTTCGGCTATAACTCGCGCCTTTACCCACTCGAACTTCTCGCGGTTAGCCTCCTTAATTGGCTCAGCAGGCTTTTGTGGTACTTTGAGGGGGTTTATAGGCTGACCATTCTTCCAAAGGCGGAAATCGAGGTGTGGGCCTGTAGAGCGACCGGTGCTGCCAACATAGCCGATAATCTGACCTTGTGATACACGCTTGCCTACAGCAATGCCTTTAGCATAGCCTTTGAGGTGGAGATATCCCGACTGCAACTTACCCGGGTGCTTGATGTAAACGGTATTACCCCCTGCACCTTTGTAACCTTTGTATGTTACCGTTCCGTCAGCTACTGAGCGTACCGGTGTGCCGGCGGGAGCAGCATAGTCAATACCTGTATGAGGGCGGCGCTTTTTGAGTACCGGATGCAATCGAGAGTATGTGAAACCGGAAGATATGCGGGTAAACTTGAGCGGAGCCTTGAGCAACTGCTTGCGTAGCGAGCCACCGTCAGCCTCCCAATACTGCACCTTGCCGTCTTGAGGGAATGGAATAGCGTATATATCTTTGCCCAAATGGTTGAACTTCGCACCCCAAACTCTACCAATACCTACCGAGAGGGTATCTACAAATTTTTCGTCGTAGATTACTGTAAAGCTGTCTCCCTGCTGTATGCCGAAGAAATCGACAGTCCACTGGTATATATCCTCCATCTCCGAAGCTAAAGCATAAGGGAGATTTTCGGTCATAATAGTACCCCAAAGTGAGCTTTCAATTACACCGTGGCTTTTAGTTCGGCGGAGCGTTATGGGCTTGGAGTCTTTGCGAACAGAAACGGAGTCGCCTACAAAAGCAAAGACTACATAGTCTGTCACATTCTGCTCATAGACCAAGTAGTCGAGTATTACACGGGTTGTGTCAAGGGTGTCAATTTTTGAGAAGGTGGTGTACTTATGACCTGTGCGAATAGTGCGAAGAGGACAAATCTCCTTAGACAGCACATCTAAGCGGTTAATCTTCTGAGATGTAATGCCTCGGCTGTCAAGAATTTTGCCCCAAGTGTCACCTTTGACCACCTCAAAACTCTCAACATTGTAGTCGTCGGCCTCAATGCCGTATATGATTGTTTTTGGTTTCTGCTCCTGCTCGCTAAGCTCAGGGTTGCTGTGGCAAGCGACTGCGGCGAGCGTTAAAAGAGCGGCTGTTGTTATGTTTATAATTCGTCTCATATTTTGCAAAGATACAAAAACAAAATAAATTACCGATGTAAAATACTATTTTTTTATTAAAAAATAGAGTTGTTATTGTTTATTGAAAAAAAATCGTTAACTTTGAAAGTTGAAAGATTTTGTACTATGTTTTTATTTCTACAAAAGATTGCTGCAATATTGTACGGGTTTGCTATCCGCGTACGAAATATGATATATGATACCAACATTATTGAGGGTGTAAAGTTTAATATTCCGGTCATTTGTATTGGTAATATTACTGCAGGTGGTACGGGTAAAACACCTATGGTTGAGTTTGTTACATCCCACTTTATGAACACTCGCTCAGTTGCAATAATCTCTCGTGGTTATGGTCGTACTACATCGGGTTATCGCGTAGTTACTCCGTTTGATAATGCTTCAGATGTTGGCGACGAACCGCTTCAAATCAAATGTAAATTTCCGGATATTCCGGTTGTAGTATGCGAACGTCGTGTTGAGGGTATTGAGCGCCTTTTGAAGGAGTTTCCAAATGTTGATATGGTTATTATGGATGACGGTTTTCAGCATCGTCGAGTTAAACCATATCTCAATATCGTGATGATTGACTACACTCGCCCTGTCGATAAGGATCACTATATCCCTTACGGACAGTTGCGCGACAGTCTGGACTCGCTTGAGCGTGCCCATATTTTTGTATTTACAAAGTGTCCAAAGTCCTTTTTGCAGCTGCAGCAAAACTTGCTTATTGCCAGCCTTAATAAGAAACCTTCTCAGGTGGCATTCTTTACTCGTCCGCAGTATTTAGATACTCGCGCAGTTGTAGGAAATTCGCCTGTTGCGCTGCCTGTTCGTAGCAATGTTATCGCGCTGGCAGGTATTGGCAACAATGAGGTATTTTTTAGTGGCCTTGCCGAGAGGTATAATGTGGTTGAGAGTATCGGTCTTGATGATCATCACAAATATAGCGCAAACGATATACAACAGCTCACCAATGCGCTTGAGAAGCATCCCGATGCCTTTATTATTACTACCGAGAAAGATGCGGTCAAACTCTGCAATATTGCCGATATGCCAATACATCTATCGTCTCGTATGTTCTATGAGACTGTCGGTATGGAGTTTGCGTCAAATCCATCAACTACTTCGCAGCAGATGGAGAATACTTTCCGCCAATTACTTGATAACGAAATAAAAAAGTTTAACGATGGAGCATATATTAGAGGCTGTTAATTATATCAACAGCGTTACATCATCTTTTAACCCCCAGGTTGCAATCATCTTGGGCACAGGCCTGGGTGGTTTTGCCGACAATATCGATGTGGCATACTCAATACCTTATGGCGATATTCCAAATATGCCCGTGTCAACCGTTCAAGGTCACGCAGGACGCCTTATTTTTGGTACTATCGGCTCAGTAAAGGTTGTGGCAATGCAGGGTCGCTTCCACTACTATGAGGGTTATACAATGAAGCAGGTAACCTTCCCTGTGCGCGTACTTGCAAAGTTGGGTATAGACTATCTCTTTGTCTCTAACGCAAGTGGAGGTATCAATACATCATTCTGCGTAGGAGACCTGATGATTATTACCGACCATATCAACCTTCTGCCAAATCCGCTTATAGGCCCGAATAATGAGCAACTTGGCCCTCGTTTCCCTGATATGCACGACTGCTATGCTAAGGCGGTAAGAGATAAGGCAACCGATATTGCTGACGAGCTGAATATCAAATTGCAGTATGGTGTCTATGTTGGTACTACAGGCCCAACATTTGAGACTCAGGCTGAGTATCGTTATTTTAAGGCTATTGGTGGCGATGCTGTCGGTATGTCAACGGTGCCTGAGACAATTGTTGCTCGCCATATGGGTGTGCCTGTATTTGGCGTGTCGGTTATTACCAACTGTGGCCTGAGCGACCAAAAGGGCGATCACGAGGATGTGCAGTTGCAGGGTCGCAAGGCTGGTGAGCGTATGAGTAAACTTTTTGTAGAGCTAATTAAGAGATTGTATTAATGATAAACAAAGTTATTCTTGTCGGCAATGTTGGTGCCGACCCTGAGGTTAGAAGCCTCGAAAGTGGCGTAAAGACTGCGCGTGTGCGCCTGGCTACAACTGAGCGATTTTTTAATCGCCAAACAAATGAAAGTTCTGAGCAGACTGAGTGGCACACCATCATCTTTTGGCGAGGCCTTGCCGATGTGGTAGATAAGTATGTGCGCAAAGGTAGTCAAATATATGTTGAAGGCTCTATTCATTACCGTGAGTGGCAGGGTCAGGATGGTCAGCGCCATTTTGTTACTGAGATTACAGCCTCTGAACTTAAACTCCTCGGTCGTCGTGGCGAAGGTCAAGCCCCTGCAACTACTCAGGTGCAGCAGCCTCAGGCTCAGTATGTAGCACCACAGTATCCGTCGGCTCAACCTGCTCAGGTTGCTCCACAACCGGCAGTCGTTGCACCGCAGGATGATATGGATGACCTACCATTCTAACCATAGGAGTGGTTGCCTATAAAGCCCCCCCCCAAAAAAAAAGTTATAACGGGCAGTACTATTGAGTTCTGCCCGTTTTTATATCTGTAAAAATAGAAGCGACACCCATAGGATGTCGCTTCTATTTGTTTGTTGTAGTAAGTTACTACTTCTTGATATTTACTACAGCAACAACATTGTTGTTCTCTACGATAGTTGTAGCAGTCTTGCGACCTACAATCTCGCCAGCATTCCACTCAATGTTTGAGCCATACTTGTTTGTCTTCTGGTCGTTGATTACGGTGATATCATTACCCTCATTCTCGCTAATGGTAACGCCACCCTGAGCCATACCTACAAGACCACCGAGGTCACGATATGCCTGAACGGTAACATTGTTAACCTCGTTGCCGCTAATCTTGTATGAACCCTCGCCTACATAACCAGCAATACCACCAGCCTTATCGCCATTGTCAAATGCGTTGTTTACGCTGTTAGGAACAACGGTTACAGAAGCGCCGTCGATAACACAGTTAGTTACATCACCATAGATGTGACCAACCAAAGCACCAGCATAGTGGTTGCCGTTGATGGTTGCATTCTTAACTACTACATTGTTGATAGATGCACGAGCACCTTTTCTAAATACTCTACCAAACAAACCAGCAAACTCAACCTCATTTACAACATAGTTTGAAACGGTATAACCTGCACCCTCAAATTTGCCGGCAAAAGCGGTCTTTGCATTGCCGATTGGAGTCCAAGCGTTGCCACACATATCAATGTTGCCTGCAAGAATAACGGTCTTACCTGCAAGATCGTTACCGCCATTTACAAGCTGTGCGATATAAGCAAGCTCAGAAGCCTCTGCTACGGTGTAGTTGCCCTCAGCGTCTGGATTTACAACAGTAACCTTACCGTCCCAGTGCTCAACATTGTGGTCATCAACGAAATTCTCGTCAATAACGATAGTAAATGTTGCAGGGTTGGTGAGCAAGTAACCGA
>JAFNYE010000221.1 GCA_017383345.1 Alistipes sp.
ATAGAACTGGTGCTACTTTTGAGGGTTGCGAGTTTAATGGTGGCGAGAATTATGTAGTTGCTATCAACTATTTCCAGGAGGCTGCTAATAAGGTGATGAATGTAAACAATTGTGCATTTACCCAGACTTACATCTACTCTAAGGTTAAGTGCCACCTTTCTAATAACACTTTCGAGCTTAATGAGTGTCCATACCCTATCTGCGTATGGCCTTGCCCAGCTGGTTCAACTAACAACGAATGTACATTTGTAAACAATACTGTTAACTCTAACAATCCTAGCTATCGACCATTAGTTATGTTATTGACACAGAGTACTCCATTTGCAAATGTTGTATTCAATGTTCAGGGTAATTCTGGCAATTACATGTATGCTTACGGTTGGGTAACTAAAGCTCGTTGCGCTACTGACGGCTCTGTAACTTTCGCAGAGGGTTCTTCGAAGTTTACCATCAACGCTGACGGTACATTGAAATAACACTACAGACCCCGGCATACGGTCTTGATAGTATGCTATTGGTTAATAATGTGAGGAGGGGCTGTCCGAGGGGCAGCTCCTCTGTTTTTGCAAGCATAGTCGATATTTTATGGTCTGGTAGGGTCTGCGCACAGAACTAAAGAGTTTAAGGGAATTAGGGAGTTTAGAGAATTTAAGGATAATACTACAGACTTATTCTCGCACAATTTTGTTGTCAAAATAGTGCAAATACGCCACTATCACGCTAAAACAATTTGTTGTCAAAAGTGCGCAGTTACAAGGCTCGGCGAAAAATCCCTGCGATGGATAGTACTAAAGCGTACAGCCATTGCAGGGATATTTTCGTTAGCCGCAGTAAATGCGTGCTTTTCACGACAAATTCACAACAAATTCACAACAAATTATACAGTTGATCGCGCAACTTAGGCTCAAACCCCGCCTCCCTAATCGCCTGCTGAATAGAGGTTGCATCGAAGTGGTTATTTGCGCCGGCGGAGGAGACGACATTCTCTTCAATCATAATAGAGCCGAAGTCGTTGGCGCCGCTATGGAGAGCAAGTTGTGCGGTGGCTTTACCGACTGTGAGCCACGAGGCTTGGATATTGCGGATATTATTAAGCACAAGGCGGGCGGTGGCGATAATGCGTATATACTCAAGCGGAGAGAAGTGCGAGGTTACACCGCGCTTCTCAAGTTGCGTGCCCTTAGAGCAGAATATCCACGGAATAAAGGCAATAAAACCATAGTGTCCCTGTGGCACATCGGCTTGCAGGTCGCGAATACGGATAAGGTGTTCTATGCGCTGATGCGGTGTTTCAATATGACCATACATCATCGTTGCCGAGGTTGGCAGGTTCATAAGGTGCGCTTCGTGCATAACCTCCAGCCACTGCTCCACGCTCGGCTTTGCGGGCGAGATAACTTTACGCACGCTTGGTACCAAAATCTCGGCACCCGCACCTGGCAGAGAGTCCAATCCCGCAGCAACAAGGCGCTCAAGGGTTACACGCGTGGTCAGTCCGCTAACCTTAGCGATATGGGCCACCTCGGGCGCACCCAGAGCGTGCAGGCGCAAGGTTGGATAGAGGTGTTTAAGTTCGCGAAAAAGCTCCTCGTAGAACTCTATACCCAACTTAGGGTGCATACCGCCCTGCAAGAGCAACTGATTACCACCCAACTCATAGAGGCGCTCAATTTTAGCGCGATATTGGTCGATAGTGGTTATAAAGTGTCTATCGGTCTGGTGAGGTTTGCAATGGAAGTTACAAAACAGGCAACCCGATGTGCATACATTGGTTATATTGACATTACGGTCAATCTGCCAAGTGACAACGGTAGGATCAGCGACAAGTTTTTGTCTGAGCATATCGGCCTGATAAGCCAACTCTTCCAGCGGGGCTGTATCGTAGAGCAGACACCCCTCCTGATATGTCAACGGCTCGCCATTATGGGCCTTAGCGTATATATCGGATAGTTTAAGCATACTACTTTCTCTTTTTGGAGCGTCTTAATGGGGTCAAATCCTCCTCGATATCATCCACACGCTCACCATCAATCTCGGCAAAGGTAAAATCAAGCATACGACGACGCAAATCGGCACTCTTGACCTTTACCCTAACCTTATCGCCTAAAGTGATAACATTGCCCGTAGCGTGGCCATAGACCTCATAGTGAGCCTCGTCGAAGCGGTAGTAGTCGCCCTGAATGTCGCGCATAGCGACCATACCCTCAACCATAGAGTTTTCGAGTTCGACAAAGACGCCCCACTCTGAGAGTCCCGAAACGCGACCATCAAACTCCTGACCAATCTTATCGACCATAAACTCCACCATCTTATATTTTATAGATGCGCGCTCAGCCTCGGCAGCGACAACCTCACGCTCGGAGGAGTGTTCACACATCGCCTCGTGGTAGTCACGGTTGGCGCTCTTTCCGCCATCAAGATAGTGTTGCAACAAACGATGCACCATCATATCGGGGTAACGGCGTATAGGCGAAGTAAAGTGCGTATAGTAAGGGAACGCAAGGCCATAGTGACCTATATTTTCAGTGGTATATACCGCCTTTGACATAGAGCGAATAGCGAGCAGACCAACCACATTCTCTTCAGCCTTACCCTTCACATCGTGCATAAGCTGATTTAACTCCTTAGCCACAGCAAGACCCTTTTGAGCCTTAAAGAGGTGACCAAAGCGCATAATGAAGGTGCGGAAGCGCTCAAACTTCTCGCTATTAGGCTCGTCGTGGACACGGAAAACCATAGTGCGCGGCTTACCGTTCTTCTTAGCGCAGAATGTAGCCACACGGCGATTAGCCAAGAGCATAAACTCCTCGATAAGCTGATTTGCCTCCTTTTGCACCTTAAAATAGACGCCCGTAGGTTTTCCGTTCTCATCAAGATGGAACTTAGCCTCACGACGATCAAAGGCAATAGCGCCCTTACGATAGCGCTCCTTTCGCATAGCTTGTGCAAGACGGTGAAGGGTCAAAATCTCCTCCTTCATATCGCCCTCGCCACTCTCGATAACCGACTGAGCCTCCTCGTAGGTGAAGCGACGGTCGGAGTAGATAACCGTGCGACCAAACCACTCCTTCTCTATCTTGAGCTTTTCATCAATAACAAAGACCGCTGAGAAACATAGCTTCTGTTCGTGGGGACGCAGAGAGCATAGCTCATTGGAGAGTCGCTCAGGCAACATAGGGATAGTTCTATCAACCAGATAGACCGAAGTACCACGGCTCTGCGCCTCCTCATCAATAGTGCCACCCGGACGGACATAGTGGGTAACATCGGCAATATGCACGCCGATCTCCCACTTACCCTCGCCAACGCTTCGCACCGAGAGTGCATCGTCAAAATCCTTAGCATCGGCAGGATCGATTGTAAGGGTTGGCACATCGCGCATATCGCGACGCTCGGCATAATCGCGCTCGGTAATAGTGCCATCAATAGCCTCTGCGGCGCGCTCTACATCCTCCTCAAACTTATAAGGCAAATCGTACTCAAGCAAGATGGCGTGCATCTCAGCATCGTTATCACCCGTAGTACCCAATATATCAACCAGCTCGCCCACCGGCATTTCATCGCCATCGTACCACTCGGCAATGCGGACAGCAACCTTATCGCCCGTCTGCACCTTAGGGTACTTTTTGCGCGAAAGGTATATATTGGCAGGCATACGGCGCGAATCGGGAGCTACGACAATGGCGCTCTTGGACACCACCTCGGCAACGCCTGCATAGCAACGCTCACAACGCTCCAAAACCTTTGTAATCTCACCCTCCAGCGCTCCGGTACGAGCAGTATGGGTAACGACAAACTCCACCTTATCGCCATTGAGGGCGTGTTTTGAGTTGCGTGAGTGGATAAAGACATCCGACGGCAGTTCATCGCTCGAAACATAGAGGTTGCCATTATTGCTCATATCAGCAACACCCTGATAGCGAGGTAGTTTACTACGCGATAGCGAGTAGTTACCACGACCCTCGCACTCGATATACCCCTGCTCAAGCAGAGTGTCGATAATACTCTTTGTCATATTGCGACCCACCTTATCAGCACCTCCCGAAGCAGCAGCTAAAGCCTTAAGGGTAAACTTACGCTCAGGTTGCTCACGGAACATACCGACAATAAAACTTGCGCGGTCGCTAAACGAATCTCTTATATTTTTTCTCTTTTTTGCCATTTTATTCTATTTTAATTGGCGGGCAAGAAGTGTCATAACTTCAATACCCACATCTATAGCTCTCTCATCAGGCGCAAAGGTCGATGTGTGACTACGACCCGCAGCAGCACCTACGCCCAAGCGGTAGAATAGAGAACGATATTGCTCAGTATAGAAGCCAAAATCCTCGGCTGTATATCGCTTTTGCAATTCGGCCACCTCAACACGCTCTGACACCACCAAACGAGCCTGTTCGGTCAGGTCGGCATCGTTCGTAACACAAGGGTATCCGTGGCTGATATCAACCTGAGTCGTTGTACCGAAATGGGCATCCACATCGGCCGCGACTGAGGCTATCTGAGCCCAAGTGTTCTCTCGCAGCTTTTGGTCAAAGGTGCGCATTGTGCCCTCCATATATACAAGGTCGGGGATGATATTGGTTGCACCCTGCGCCTCAATTTTGCCAATAGATAGCACCAAATCGGGACTATTTAGCAGATTTAATTTAGCCACTATATTTGCAGCAGCAGCCACCGTATCATCAATTTTGTCACGCATAGCACCGTGTCCACCACGACCACGAACATAGAGCCTTATCTCGTCGTTTGACGCCATAAACGGGCCCGCACAAAGACCTATTTGCCCCACCTCAAGGGTGCTGTCGGTATGATTTCCAAGAACAGCAACTACATTGTAACCCTCAAACGGATGCTCTGCAAGCACTTTGCTCGCACCGCCAGGATTACACTCTTCACCAGGCTGAAAGAGACCAAAAATTGTCCCCTCAAAGTCGCATTCGGCATTGAGTCGCTGCAAAGCACCGAAGAGAATTGCCGCGTGCATATC
>JAFNYE010000222.1 GCA_017383345.1 Alistipes sp.
CATCTTTTCGTTCTATAACATGTATTTCGCAGCTATATTCACCATTACCCTTACCAAAATCCGGTTGGAGTTCTCCGGCTTTATCCTTATATTGCTCAAATCCCATTTTATAGAGTTCTTCGTATGTTTTTATCGCAACAATTTTGCTCTCCTTGAGGTTTATGGCTTTAAGGATATCCATCTTGATGCGCATAAAGCAGAAGTCAACTGCGCAGATTTTACCGCTCACCTTGAGGTTTTTAATCTTAGCGGGGTTTTTGCCGTCTGCCAAAATCTTTGCTTCCAAAGTTCCAGGCTCATCGAGATGAACGCTGTAGTATTGGCGAGCCTCGCCGTCGTGAGAGTAGTTATCGGCAACCCAATCGGAAATATAGCAGTTGGTGTGTACAAACTCGTAGTCGCCCGTATTTGACTTTTTGTTTACGGTAACAATAAACTTGCTCTGCTTACCCGCAATAAAGTTGAACGGAGCTGTTACCCACTCGCCCTGCTCATTGAGAGTCTTGTGCTTAAAGCGGTAGTTAACACCACCAACGGTAATAGTAAAGAGCGACACACCTGCATCGACACCCTGAGGAACAACGATAGCGCGGAAGCCGTCAGCATCATTACGCATAACCGTACCCTCGCTCTGCGCCTGACCCGTAGCGGTTACCAAGCCGTTTGACAGGTCGATAGTAGCGGTGCGGGTGGTGTTGATTGCAAGAACGCCCTTCTCAAGCGCCT
This sequence comes from Alistipes sp., assembly GCA_017383345.1. Classification (GTDB taxonomy): domain Bacteria; phylum Bacteroidota; class Bacteroidia; order Bacteroidales; family Rikenellaceae; genus Alistipes. The sequence goes on from JAFNYE010000222.1 coordinate 727, forward strand.
CAAACTCGCCCTCAGCAAAACCCGAGCCCTCTTTAAGCTCAACGGTTGCAAGAGCCATACGGTGGGTGAAGTGCATATAGACCTTATTCTCGCTTGGAACTACACCCTCGGCCTTAGCCCACAAGAAGTCAGAAGCAGCATAGCCGTCAACGGTAGTGTTGCCGCTCTGGTCCTGCGCAACCTCAAAAGCGTACTGGCTAACGCTATTTGGATGGGCATAAGGGTAGTAGGCGTACAGGTCGATATTGGTCTTTACATCCTTATAGTAGATGTTACCCGCCGAGTTCCACTTGTTATTAGCCTCGTCAAAGGTGTAACGGGCGTTATCCACCTGGTTACCCTCATCAACAAGAGTGCCTGCAACGGTGTTCTCGTTAGAGTAGTTTACACCATAAAGGCCAATTTCATCGCCATTGCAAAAACCGCCGTCATCCACACGAGTGGTGTACTGCTGATTGATAGCGCCCGATATTTCGATGCGCATAGCCCCCTCAAAACCACCTCCGCCGAGGTCGTAAGGGTCTGTGGTACAACCAACCATAGTGGCTGCACAACAGAGTAAGAAGAGTAGTTTTTTCTTCATAGTTTATGAATTTAGTGTTGTTTGTTTTCAAAGCGTTACTCAGCATCGCCGCTGCTCTCGCCACCGCCTTCCCAACCACCAATAGAGGTTGAAAGGTCATAACCGCGCTCAAATACAAAGGCGCAAAGCTCCACTGTTGGAGCAATATATTTTCTATCCATTTGTTAGATTTATTTTATTCTTACAAAAGTAGATATATTTTTCCGCAGTTCCAACAATTTGTTTTCAAAATTTTACTAACTTTGTATAAAATATACAATTATGGAGAGACAACGAGTTATTTTTCTTGATTTTCTGCGTGTGGCTGCCTGTTTTATGGTGATTTGGGTACACGCCTGCGAGCCTTACTATCTTGGTGGGCTCGGCACTTACATTGAAAACAGCTACGACGCCTTTTGGGTTACGCTCTTTGACTCGGCGTTGCGTTGTGCCGTACCTTTATTTATAATGACATCGAGCTACCTGCTCTTTCCGCTCAAGAGCGACACGGCGACATTCTTCCGTCGTCGCGCCGTAAGGGTGCTTATTCCGTTGGCTGTGTGGAGCGTGCTTTATGCCGTAGTTCCAATATGGGGCTGCAGCGAGGGATTTGACTGGAAGCAGAACTTAGCAAATCTCGCCCTTAATTTCAATATGCAGTCGGGTCACCTGTGGTTTGTCTATATGCTTGTGGGCGTATATATTGCAATGCCTATATTCACTCCGTTCATTGAGCGCATATCCAAGCGTGGCGAGCAAATTTTCCTCGGTGCGTGGGCTGTAACGACCCTTGTGCCGTTCCTGCATCAGGCTGCGCTGGCCCTCTTTGGTCGTGCCGAGGTCTATGGCGAGGCCAACTGGAACGAGTTTGGCGCACTCTATTACATCAGCGGCTTTATGGGTTATGTCGTACTTGCCCACTACATTCGCACATACATCGATTGGTCGTGGCGCAAGACCCTTGCCGTAGCCATACCGCTATGGTTGGGCGGATATGCTATTGCGGCGTTGTGGTTTTGGTCGCAGATACCGACTGTGTACCCTGTAAATGCTCCGATTGATTTGGCGGTACTTATGGAGCAGAGCTGGCGCTTCTGCTCTGTGAGTGTAGCAATGACCACGGTGGCTATATTCCTCATTTTCAAGAAGTTTAACCACGAGGGTTGGCTCTACCGCATTGTAAGGCCTATATCTGAGGCAAGTTACGGAATTTACCTTATGCACATGTTTGCGCTTGTGCCTATACACTCTCTTATTCGCGCAACGGGTCTGGCAACGCCTTGTGTTATACTGCTCTCGACCCTCGCTACCTTTGTTGTCTGCGCCCTGATTTCGTGGACTATATCCAAGATTAAGGGCGGAAAATATATTGTAGGCTAATGAGGCGTCTATTTTCGTTTGCGTTGATTTTGTGCGCCCTTTACACCGCCCAAGCTCAGGAGTGGGTTGCGGGCACAACGGTTACACCCGAGCAGATAGCAGAGCAGGGTGTGGACAGCTTCTTTGACAGCGAGACTATAAGCGACGCCATATTTGAGCGTATGCAGGGCAAGAGTTACAAGGCCGACTGCACCATACCTCGCTCCGAGTTGCGCTACATCAAGGCTCTCCACATTACTCGCGAAGGGGTTACCAAGCGTGGCGAGATGGTTGTTAACAGCGCCATAAGTGGCGACATTGTGGCAATACTCAAGCAGCTCTACAAGGCGGGATATCCAATAGAGCGAATGGAGTTGGTAGATAACTACGGCGCAGATGACAACTGCTCAATGGCTGCCAACAACTCTTCGGCTTTCAACTACCGCACAACGCCCGGGGGCACAAGGCTCTCGGCTCACAGCCGCGGCATGGCGGTTGATATCAACCCGCTCTACAACCCATACATCCGTCGTACAGAGTCGCGCACCATAATTGCGCCTAAAGAGGGTAGCGATTTTGTTGACCGTAGCAAGAAGTTTGCATACAAAATTGAGCGCAACGACCTCTGCTGTCGCCTATTTTTAGAGCGCGGATTTGAGTGGGGTGGCGACTACAAAACGATAAAAGATTACCAACACTTTGAAAAATAGCGAGTTATGTTACAAATTGGAGATAAAATGCCTCATTTTGAGGTGGTCAATCAAGATGGTCAGATTGTCAAATCGACTGACCTTATAGGTCGCAAGACTATAATTTACTTCTACCCCAAAGATAACACAAGTGGCTGTACTGCCGAGGCGTGCAACCTGCGCGACAACTACGAGGCATTAGTGGCTCAGGGCTACAATGTTATCGGCGTGAGTAAAGATAGCGCTACATCGCACCGCAAGTTTATCGACAAGCACTCTTTGCCTTTTACTCTGCTTGCAGACACTACCACCGATATGATGCAAGCATTTGGGGCGTGGGGCGAAAAGATACTCTACGGCCGCAAATATATGGGCACAATGCGCCGAACATTCATCTTTGATGAGCAGGGTACGCTTAGGCAAATTATCGAGAAGGTCGATACCAAGAACCACGCAGCGCAGATACTCAGGTAGAGCTGTAAGGATAAAAAATATAGGTCGAGAGTTTTTCCCGACCTATTTTTTGTTGTGCATAGAATTAAAGCAGAGCGTCAATTTTTGACTGCAAGTCGCTCTTTGAGATAGCGCCCACATGCTTGTCAACAACCTCGCCATTCTTGATGAACACAAGGGTAGGGATGTTGCGTACACGGTAGAGTGCAACAACATCGTCGCTATCGTCAACATTGCACTTGCCGATATTTACGCGATCTGCATACTCCTCTGCAAGCTCCTCTACAATTGGAGCAATAGTGCGACAAGGACCACACCACTCAGCCCAAAAATCAATAACTAAAGGCTTAGACTCAGCTACCAAAGCCTCGAAATTCTCATTTGTAATTTGTAATGCCATAATTTTATAATTTTAAGTGTTAAAATTTTTATTCAAGTGTATATTCCAACTTATTGCTCTCCAAGAAGTTGCGTAATTCATCATTGAACATTATGCTCTTTTTGCGAGAGTGCATATTTACGCTTATACCCATATCGGGATCGTAGATATTAAAGTGCAGCGAAGTCTTTCCGCTATGACCCTTAGTCACCTTATCCAACTCCTCAATAAACTTGTCGGTCAGGGTTGTTACATCTACAAAAATGGTTATCTTGCGCAAATTCTCAACAACATCGTTTAGTTGGCGGATATTTGAGATAACAAAGCGCACCTTACGCTTAGGGTCTTTCTTCTCCACATCGTTTTTGTCAAAGAATACAAACTCGCGCATAGTGCCACTAATGAGCAGGTAGTAGTCCGGGTGCAAGAAGTTCCTGAAGCGCTCAAAATCTTTGCGATAGAGGAAAAATTCGTGCTTTGCAGACTCATCTTCTACGGTAAGAATACCATACTGCGACTTACCGTCCTGACTATACTTTTCAATACCCGAAACCGATATGCAGGCTATATTCATCTCGTCGTTGATATGCTCCTCAGGTTTATCGAGCTCGGCAAGTGTAGCGTTACACATACGGTCAATAATTGGGCGATAGTCATTGAGAGGGTGAGCCGACAGGTAGATGCTCACATAGGTCTTCTCAAGTCCCAAACGCTTAAGAGTACTCCACTCCTCGCATATAGGAGGCATTGGGCGATGAACAACGCTATTGCCACCCATATCTCCAAACATACTGAAAAGGCTCTGCTGCGCATTTTGTCTGTCAGAGATAATATGCTGGCCATACTTAATGAGTTGGTCAAGGAATGTAACCGACGAATCTTTGCTCTCTGGCGCCATAAACTTACAGCGAGAGAAATCGCAAATATTGTCAAAACAGCCCGCATAGACCATACTCTCAAGACATTTGCGGTTTACAACGGAGTAGTTTACACGCTCAAAGAAGTCATAGATATCCTTATATGGACCATTTTTATCGCGCTCTGCGATGATAGACATTGCCGCAGCCTCACCAACACCCTTAATTGCTGCAAGACCGAAGCGAATATCGCCATTGACATTAGATGAGAACTTGAGCATAGACTCGTTGACATCGGGACTGAGCACCTGAATACCCATCTGCTGACACTCGCTGATATACTCTGTCAGCGTAGCGAGGTCATTGAGGTTGGTACTGAGTAATGCCGCCATATACTCAGAAGGGTAGTTGGCCTTCAGATAAGCTGTCTGATAAGCAACCCAGGAGTAGCAAGTTGCGTGCGACTTATTGAACGCATACGAAGCGAACTTCTCCCAGTCGGCCCAAATCTTCTCCAACACATCTTTATTATGACCATTGCGCACACCGCCTTTGATAAACTTAGGCTTGAGAGCATCAAGTTTATCGCGTAACTTCTTACCCATAGCCTTACGCAGAGTGTCGGACTCACCACGAGTAAAGTCTGCCAAGAGGCGCGAGAGCAACATCACCTGCTCCTGATAGACGGTAATGCCGTAGGTATCCTTGAGATACTTCTCCATAATTGGAATATCGTACTCAATAGGCTTACGGCCGTGCTTACGGTCAATAAAGTCAGGAATATAGTCCATAGGTCCCGGGCGATAGAGCGCATTCATCGCAATAAGATCCTCAAAGACCGTAGGCTTAAGTTCGCGGAGGTATTTCTGCATACCCTGCGACTCAAACTGGAATGTACCGACTGTTCGACCCTCGCAATAGAGTTTATATGTCTTTGGGTCATCAATAGGGATGGTGTCAATGTCAACATCAACGCCCTTGATACGACGAATATTCTCGGTCGCATCCTTCATAATAGTAAGGTTTTTCAGACCGAGGAAGTCCATCTTAATCAGACCTGTATCCTCAATTACCGAGCCCTCATATTGCGTTACAAGGGTCTTTTCGCCCGTGTTTTTATCATCGGCTGTTGAAACCGGCACCCAATCGGTAATAGGGTCACGACAGATAATGGTACCACACGCGTGAACACCCGTACCGCGCACATTACCCTCAAGCTGACGAGCATACTTTATCGTATCTCGCATCACAGGATTAGTAGAATTTTCAGCCTCTTGCAACTCTGGCACAAAGGCGATAGAGTTGGATAGGTTGACCTTCAACTGTTTCTCCTTATCCTTTGGATCGGGAATACGCGTAGGGATGAGTTTACACAACGCATCTGCATCTTTGAGTGGCAGCTGCTGCACGCGGGCAACATCCTTGAGCACCATTTTGGTAGCCATTGTACCGTATGTGATAATGTGGGCAACCTTCTCCTTTCCATATTTGTTTGTCACCCACTCTAATACTCGGCCACGACCTTCATCGTCGAAGTCAATATCAATATCGGGCAGGGAGATACGGTCAGGGTTAAGGAAACGCTCAAACAGAAGGTCATACTTGATAGGGTCAACCTGTGTGATACCCAAACAATATGCCACAGCAGATCCCGCAGCCGAACCACGACCAGGACCAACCCATACATCAAGCTGATTACGAGCTGCCGAGATAAAGTCTTGCACAATGAGGAAGTAGCCAGGGAAACCCATCGTCTTCATAATGTGCAACTCAAACTTTATTCGCTCCGCGACCTCAGCATCAAGAGGGTCACCATAGCGCTTCTTTGCGCCAATCATAGTAAGGTGGGCAAGGTAGTCGGCCTCAAACTTTATACGGTACAAGCGGTCGTATCCGCCCAACTTTTTAATTTTTTTCTCGGCATCCTCCTGCGACATTATCTCGTTACCATTCTCGTCGCGAGTAAACTCCTCAAAGAGGTCTTGCTCGGTAAGGCGCTGCCTATACTCCTCCTCAGTACCAAACTCAGCAGGAATATCGAACATAGGCATAATAGGGTCGTGATTAATGGAGTAGCGCTCAACTTTATTGTAAATCTCAAGCGTATTCTCCAACGCCTCGGGATAGTCAGAGAAGAGTTCAATCATCTCTGCGCGAGTCTTGAGCCACTCCTGCTTGGAGTAGAGCATACGGTCGGGGCTATTGAAGTCCTGACGAGAGTTTATGGCGATAAGACAGTCGTGCGCATCGGCATCCTGCTCATTTACAAAGTGGACATCGTTGGTGCAGATGAGTTTAACATTGTGCTTGCGAGCAAGAGGTATAAGCACCTCGTTAACCTGATTTTGAAGCTTTATAGTGTCGTGGTTAGCCCTCTCAACAGAGGCTGGGTGGCGCTGTAGCTCGAGATAATAATCGTCGCCAAAGATGCTCTTGTGCCACAATATAGACTCCTCTACAGCCTGCATATTGCCTGAAAGGATAAGTTTTGGTATCTCGCCACCAATACAAGCCGAGCAACAGATAATACCCTCGTGATACTTCTCGAGTTCGGTATGGTCAGTACGCGGACGATTGTAGAAACCATCTGTCCACGCATTTGAAACTATCTTGATAAGGTTTTTATATCCCTCCAAATTCTTTGCAAGCAGGATAAGGTGCCAACCACCCAAATCGCTCTTGACCTCGCGACGCTTAAGGTGCATAGACTCTCGAGCTACATAGACTTCACAACCAATAATAGGCTTAAAATCATCAATAGCCTTGAGCGAGTCAATTTTCTCCTGAGCAACCTGAGGGTCGTAGTTAAACTCCTTCTCCATAGACTCGATTGCAGAGTGTAACGACTTATACTTTGCAAGCTCCTCATTGTCCTCAATAGAAAACTCCTTGCTATTCTCAATCTTTGACTGCAACTGCGATACCAACACAGCTACCTCGTCTTTATACTGTGACAGGTCGCTATGCTCTGCAAGGAGCTTGTTCATCTGGTCAAGCAGTTTGGTTTGCCTCTTGATATTGTCGTGCTTCTGACCATTCTTTTTGGCAACATAGTTCCAGAACTCCTTTATGCCGAACATATTGCCGTGGTCGGTAACTGCAATGCCGGGCATACCGTCCTTCAGAGCCTTATCGACAAGACGGGGAATGCTGGCTTGACCATCAAGCAGCGAGTATTGAGTATGTACGTGTAGGTGTACGAAGTTTTGCATATTATTGAGTTATCGTCTATTTTTTGACAAATATATAACTTTTTTTCGAGCTTTATGGTATGAGTATTGTGACTTTTCAACAAAATTTTATAATTTTGTTAAAAGCTTAAAATTATGCAATCTGAGGAGTTAATTGTTATTGCGCAGTACAATTCTTATACTGAGGCAATTATGGCCAAAAGCCTTATAGAGAGTGCCGGCATTTATGCCGAGTTACGCAACCTCTATATGTCAACGACCTATGGCGGGGCTATTCCTATGGAACTGATGGTGCGCTACCAAGACGCCGAACAGGCGAAGGAGCTACTCGAGCCACATCTGTAGCACTACTTATTCCAAATATCCCAAGATGCTTCCGCCTGACTGACAAACATCTTCACGCCAGAAAGCGCTGTTGCACCGCGCTCAAGACCCTTTTTCAAAAATAGTGTCAGCTCAGGGTTATAGACCAAATCAAAGAGGATGTGACCCTCGCCCAAAGCGTCATAGGGTAGTTGTGGCGCAGCATCCACATTGGGATACATACCTACAGGCGTCGCATTGACAATCAGCGCACAAGAGGCTATCACTTCACGCGATAGTTGAGCGTATGTGATAACTCCGTCGCCAATCTTACGAGAGACGCAAAGCACCTCCATTCCTAAGCTTTCAAGCACATATACCACCGCAGCTGCAGCACCTCCCGTTCCCAAAACAAGCGCCTTTTTTGAGTGCAAATTGTATGGTGCAAGGGTTGCCCTGATACCCACCACATCGGTATTATATCCGTGCAGACAACCATCGCTATCAATCTTTACGCAGTTTACAGCACCGACACTCTTAGCCTCGTCCGATATCGTAGTCAAATAGGGGATGATGGCACGCTTGTATGGTATCGTCACATTGAAACCATCAAGTTCTGCAATCAACTCCTTAACGCGCTCAATACTCTCAATCGGATAGAGTTCATACTGCGCATCAATCTTCTGATTATCGAATTTCTCGCCAAAATATTTAGCCGAAGCCGAGTGGCCGAGCGGAAAGCCTATAAGTCCATACTTTTTCATAAGGTCAAAGATACAAAAAAATGCGACACAAACCGCATCGCATTTACTAATTACCAACTTATCGCCTATTTTTCCAAGCACTCAGTGGTGTGCTCTTTGATAAAATCCAACACCTCGGTTAACCCCTCGGTAAATTTTGCAAAATCCTCCTTGTAGAGGAAAATCTTGTGGCGATCGAACGAAAAACTACCATCAGGTTGGCTCATCTTTCTCGACTCGGTTATAGTGAGAAAGTAGTCTCCACCGCGCGTAGCCTTTACATCCATAAAGTAGGTGCGACGGCCGGCTTTAATTGCCTTTGAGAGGATTTTGTCATCATTATCCTCCGCCTCAAACTGTTGTGCAAATGTTGCCATTGTTTAATTATAAGTGTGTGTGTATGTGTTACAAAAGTAACTAATAATTTCGACAATAAAAAGGATTTTTAACTCTTTTTTATTATTTCGACCAAAATTAAGACAGCCAACAAATGCTGACTGTCTTTATCAATAGTTACTTTGAGGACTACAAAATCTCAACCAAAGAGTCTGTGCTGACGGTCTGCTGCTCGCCGGTAACCATATTCTTAAGTGTTACTACTCCCTGCTCAAGCTCATTGCCGCCAATGATAGCCACATAAGGGATACCACGGCGGTTAGCGCTCTCCATCTGCTTCTTCATCTTAGCACTATCAGGGTAGAGTTCTGCCGATACACCCGCATCACGCAACTTATTTACAGCAACAAGCGACGCCATAGCCTCCGCCTCGCCCAGGTTGACAAACAACACCTTCGTAGAGCAACCAATCTCAGCAGGGAATAGGTCAAGACCGACCATTACATCGTAGATACGGTCTGCACCAAACGAGATACCCACACCCGACACATCAGGCATACCGAAAATACCTGTAAGGTTATCATAGCGACCACCGCCACAAATAGAGCCGATAGCAAAATCATTAGCCTTCACTTCAAAGATTGCGCCTGTGTAATAGTTCAGTCCGCGAGCGAGCGAGAGGTCCAACTCCACATTGAGCTTGAAGCCTGCCGTTGCAATATAATCAAAGACTTTCTGCATCTCCTCCACACCAAGCAGACCAGTCGGAGAGTCAGCAAGAATATCTTTCAAAGTTGCTAATTTTTCAGCAGTTGTACCACTTAGCTCAAGAATTGGTTGAAGTTTGGCTACCGCCTGCTCGTCAATACCGCGCTCGGAGAGTTCGGCCTTAACATTATCAAGACCAATCTTCTCAAGCTTGTCAATTGCAACGGTAATGTCAATCATTTTATCTGCGTGACCCATAACCTCGGCGATACCAAAAAGTATCTTGCGGTTATTCATCTTCAGAGTCACACTGATACCCAGCTTGTCAAACACGCGCTCTACGATACCGACCAACTCAACCTCGTTAAGCAACGACTTTGAGCCGATAACATCGACATCACACTGATAGAACTCGCGATAACGACCCTTTTGAGGGCGGTCAGCACGCCATACAGGCTGAATTTGGTAGCGCTTGAATGGGAAGACAATATCGTTCTGGTGCTGCACAACAAAGCGGGCGAACGGTACGGTGAGGTCATAACGCAGACCCTTCTCGCATATCTTAGAGGCCTCTGCGAGCTCACTTGGCTGCAACTTAGAGGCATAGTCACCCGAGTTGAGTATCTTAAAGAGGAGCTTATCGCCCTCGTCGCCATACTTGCCAAGCAATGTTGAGAGGTTCTCCATAGCAGGAGTCTCAATAGGGGAGTATCCATTCAGACGGAACACCGAGCGAATGGTATTAAAGATATAGTCACGACGCATCATCTCTACAGGAGAGAAGTCGCGCGTGCCCTTTGGAATTGATGGTTTCTGAGCCATAATTTATAAGTTCAAAATTACTGATTCTCTGTAAGTTTGCGATACTTAACACGCTTTGGTGCAGTATCAAGACCTTGCGCCTTCTTCCACTCCTCGTACTCTGAGTATGAGCCCTCGTAGAATACAACCTTAGAGTCGCCCTCAAACGAGAGTATATGTGTAGCAACACGGTCAAGGAACCAACGGTCGTGCGAGATAACTACAGCGCAGCCTGCGAAGTTCTCAAGACCCTCCTCCAACGCACGCAGAGTATTTACATCAATGTCATTGGTAGGCTCATCGAGCAGGATAACATTACCCTCCTCCTTGAGTGCAAGAGCCAAGTGCAGACGGTTGCGCTCTCCACCTGACAACACTCCACACTTCTTCTCCTGATCTGCACCGGTAAAGTTAAAGCGAGCTACATAAGCGCGAGCATTTACCTGGCGATTACCAAGTGTGATAAGGTCGCTATTCTGCGAAATAACCTCATAAACGGTCTTCTCAGGGTCAATAGATGCGTGCTGCTGGTCAACATAGGCGAGCTTTACGGTCTGACCTACTGTAAAAGTACCGCTTGTAGGCTGCTCAAGACCCATAATCATACGGAAGAGGGTAGTCTTACCTGTTCCGTTAGGACCGATAACACCTACAATACCTGCCGGTGGAAGGCTGAAATCAAGACCCTCATAGAGTACGCGGTCGCCAAAGGCCTTTGATACGCCGTGGGCCTCAATAACAACATCGCCCAAACGCGGGCCATTAGGGATATAAATTTCGAGCTTCTCCTCCTTCTGCTTTGTATCTTCATTGAGCATCTTGTCGTATGCCGACAAACGAGCCTTGCTCTTAGCGCGACGACCTGCTGGGGCCATATTTACCCACTCCAACTCACGCTCAAGGGTCTTGCGGCGCTTGCTCTCCTGCTTCTCCTCAAGAGCCATACGCTTAGTCTTCTGGTCAAGCCAACCGGAGTAGTTGCCCTTCCACGGAATACCCTCGCCACGGTCAAGCTCCAAAATCCAACCGGCAACATTGTCGAGGAAGTAACGGTCGTGGGTTACAGCGATAACTGTACCCTTATACTGTTGCAAGTGCTGCTCAAGCCAATCAATAGACTCTGCATCGAGGTGGTTGGTAGGCTCATCGAGGAGCAATACATCAGGCTGCTGCAAAAGCAGACGGCACAAAGCCACACGGCGACGCTCACCACCCGACAAAACTGCTACGCTCTGATCAGGGTCAGGACAACGGAGTGCATCCATAGCGCGCTCCAACACGCTGTCCAACTCCCAACCGTTTACTTGGTCAATCTTCTCGTAAACTACGCCCTGACGCTCAATCAAGGCATTCATCTCGTCGTCAGTCATTGGCTCACAGAGTTTCATATTGATATCCTCGTACTCTTTGAGCAATGCAACAGTCTCGGCACAACCCTCCTCGACAACCTCACGAACGGTCTTTGAGTTGTCAAGCTGAGGCTCCTGCTCGAGATAACCAACGGTGTAACCAGGAGAGAAAACCACCTCGCCCTGAAAGTTTTTGTCAATGCCTGCGATAATCTTCATAAGGGTAGATTTACCCGAGCCGTTAAGACCGATAATACCAATCTTAGCGCCATAGAAGAATGAAAGGTAGATGTTGTTCAATACCTTTTTTTGGTTAGTGAATGTCTTAGAGACACCAACCATCGAGAAGATAATTTTTTCGTCTGCCATAATATATTTGTTTACATTTTACTTTGTCTAACACTTAATTGGGCAAAGATACGAATTTTCAGCCAAACCCAAAGCCGTTTAGCAAAGTTTTTGCACAACACGCTCCGAATAATTATAAATCATTGAAATATGAAGAGTATTAAAGGTACACTTACTGAGCAAAATCTGCTCAAAGCATTTGCCGGCGAGAGTCAGGCACGCAATCGTTACACCTACTTTGCATCGGTTGCCAAGAAGGAGGGATATGAGCAAATTGCAGCCATATTTATTGAGACCGCAGAGCAGGAGAAAGAGCACGCCAAACGATTTTTCAAGTTTCTTGAGGGTGGCGATGCTACAATCCACCAGGCGACATATCCTGCGGGGCGAATAGGTACTACACCCGAAAATCTGCTTGCAGCCGCTATGGGCGAGAAGGAGGAGTGGGATTTGCTCTACCCATCATTTGCAACAGTTGCCGAGGAGGAGGGTTTTAGTGCCGTAGCTGAGGCATTTCGCAAAGTTGCAAGCGTAGAGGTTGAACACGAAAAGCGTTATCTTGCGCTACTGAGTCGCATAACCGATGGTGACTTTTTCCACCGCGACAATGAGATATGGTGGCAATGTCGCAACTGCGGATACATTGTCAAGGCAACTGATGCACCAATGCTTTGTCCTACCTGCCTGCACCCAAGAGCATTCTTCGAGCCAAAGAGAGAGAACTATTAAAAGACAAGGGAGAGGAACATCAGCTCCCCTCCCTTCCTAAAAACTTATAAATCTACCTATAAGAGGCTTTGACCCCTATTTCTTATACTGAACCACCTTTCGAGCCTCACGAGCAATGCGATCCTCAATGCGGTAGAGTTTCTCTATCTGGATAGGCTCAATCACCTCTGCAAAAATCCACAAATATTTCTGCTTAACTGAAGCTGTGTTGATTGTATTGGACAGACGCGCAGCCACAACCTTCATTGCATTCTCGTTGGTAACATCCTCCTTTTTCACGCGAGCGCCTTTATGCTCAGTTACGCGACCTAACACTTTGCGATACTCGCGATATACAGGCTCAAATGCAACAACCTGAGTATCTGTAAGTTTGAGTTCATCCTTCAGCATCTGCAAGCGAATATTCATCATCTCCTCAGCTCGAGCCTTAGCAGCAGCCTTTTCAGCCTCAGACTTAGGTTGAGCCATAACATCTTGTGCAAACATTGACACAATAGCAAAAACAGCTACAAAAATAAATCTTTTCATAATCTTAAGTATTTTTGGTTTATAAAAGGGTTGTATCATCGGCATACTCAACATAGTCAATCACGCAATCGTACAGCACCTCCATCGGCGCATCTGACAACTGCTCAACATACTGCTCGTAATACGAAGGGGCAAAAAGCGCATCCATATTAACAATCACAAGCAACATCACCACCGCAACAGCAGCCATAGTCACACCCCATCGCCATATTTTAGCAGCATCTTTAGGGCGATTGGACTCTATCGACACCGCTGCGGAGCAACGCATCTTGAGTCGGTCAATCTCTCCCGCACCTATCTTGTAGGGCATAATTTTGTTTTTGTTCATACTACTCATATTCCAATTCACTAACACTTTGTTTTACCTTTTTTACAGCGTAATGATAATTTGTCTTGAGGGTCGAGACACTATCGCCCGTTATCTTTGATATATCCTCAAACGACAACTCGTCATAATAACGCATATTGAAAACCAACTTCTGCTTCATTGGCAGCGCAACCACAGCTCGCTGTAGTTTAACAGCTATTTGGTCAGCATCGGGCGAAATCTCGCACTCATAGTCACTCAACAGTCCCGCTGAGACAGAGTCTAATGATGCAAAGATATGGCGTCGCCTGCGCTTAAGCACCTTTAGTGCTGTTGTTGTAGCTATGCGGTATAACCACGCTGTCAAAGAGCCCTCGTTTTCACCCCTGAATGAACCGATATTTGTGTAGGCGGTAACAAAACTGTCCTGCAACGCATCCTGGGCATCCTCGTGCGACACTACGATGCGACGAATGTGCCAATACAGACGCTCTGTATATCGCTCAATCACCTCATCAAACGCCCAAGTCACACTCTTTGGCGACTTTAGGGAGTTGATTAACTGTTCCACACTCATCCCGTTCATCAGAAACCGATTTCACTTAAAAGATACACCTACAACAAAAAGGTTAAAAACTGTAGCTATTTTTTCTCAGGTCGCTTTGGAAACCAACCCTTCTCAACACGCTTGCGCTGCTCAAAAATCTCTCCGATACTCCAGAATGACGATGCTCCAAAGACCGCCAGCAGGGTAGAGATAAGCAGATTTTCAACCAAGAGCGACAACGCTACAGTAATTACCCCCGCAAGCGCAAATACCCACCAACACTTAACTCCAAAATAGTACTCGGCCTTGATAACGATAGGATGAAACAGACCGATAATCAAAAAGGTTGCAACGCCAATAATAATTCCCGTAAAATTCATAACTCAAAATTTTTGGGTAAAAATAGCAAAAATTTCACACTATTCAATCTGCAAAACAATAGGGCTGCAATTATTTGCATAAAAAAGCCACCGCAATAAACGGTGGCTTGATAATAATGTGAGAAGGGATTAGAAATTATACTTGACAAGCAGATTTATTCGGTTTGCGTGGTTAGAGTCGCCATTCATATCCTTGCGCTTACCCCAAAGATACTCTGCAGCCACTTTAAGGCGTGGAGTGATTGAGTAGAACACATTACCAAAAGCATACTGACCACAGCAATACTCATTGTCGGCATAAGCACCATTTTTGCGCTCTACCTGAACCATAGAGTAGCCTCCTGAGACAAAGAGGTTTGGCATAATATTAAACTGAGCAGCTGCTTGCCAACCCCACATAGGCATTGTCTGGATACGCTGAGGATCTGCCGGATTTGGTGTAAAGTCAAGACCTGCACCTGTCAAATCTTGGATATAAGGGGTAATACCCTGGCCATAAACACCATTCATAAAGAGTTGCAACATATCGATGATATAGATATTACCACTCGCCTGCACACCCCAGCCGAGCAGATCGGTTGTAGTCTTTCGCGCATCATTATAGAGGTACATATTTCTCAATACGCCCGATGCTCTGAAGTGGCTGCGATGGTTTTTACCCCACATAACCTGAATGTAGGCTGGAAAGTCAGGAACACGCTGTGGCACAGGCATAAAACTCTGACCATAAGTGCCCGATACCTTTGGCATCTCAGCTGCAACACCAAACTTCATATAGTTATTAAGGAAGGTCATCTCATAACGCAACAGTGTCGCAAAATTGAAGTTGTAAGCATTTGGACCCTGGAAGTCGATAGTGGTTGGAGAGGCCTTCAAATCGCAAAATGTAGTCACATCGCGACCCATAGTAAAGCCCATAAATGAGACATATCCCGACCTTAGACGAGGTGTGTAACTACCCTGAGAACCACCTCTAAAATCAGCATCAAAATAGACCACAACGGGACTACGCAGACGCGACGGGTGGGCAATGGCACGCATATAGACGCGCGAGGTAGTTGCATCCATACCTAAAGCCTGCTTATTGGCAAACGATGTGGCAAGCGGAATGTCGTACGGTACCATATCGATATTATCCACCGCATCGTCAAAGCTATAGCTTGCTCTGAGGGCTACAAAGCCACCAATGGCAAAAGAGAAGGAGTTATTGCGGTTGGCAAAGATTACACTCGGCTCTTCCACCTCACGCGCACTAGGTCTGAGAGCGCCGCGATGGTCTGCAACAGCAGCTTTAACGGCCTGGTTGTTGGAGGCGGTCATCTGGTGATGAATAGCCGCAGGGTTGTTACTCCATATCGTATCGGACTCCTTTACCGATATAATATAGACGGTAGGCTCTGATTTGTCTTTACGCTCTAAAATGCGTCGCTGAGCCGATGTGGTAAGGGCTGCACCTGCCACAAAACAAAGAAGTAAAAATTTTCTCATAAACATATATTTTAATTTGACACCCCTAAATTTGCAAGATATATGCCAAGAAGAGTTGCGTTGTATTTTTTGCAGAAAATTAATATATTTGCGCTATGATAGTCAAGATGTTTATAGTTATCGCACTACTGACACTTTGGTGCGAATACAAGACCTATAAAAAGTTAGAACTTAAAACCCTAAGGGCAAAGGTGGTAGCAATGACAATATTTGTTACCCTGCAGCTACTACCACTTGTCGGCATAGGTATCGTTACCATCATTCCATCGGGCGACCTTGCGATTGTAAGGTTTATATCGTGGGTACTTACAGTCTATCTCATAGCCACAGCTACAATCTGCAGCTTTGGACTCTTCTTTATTACATTAAAGTCACGAAAGGTTGCAACTGTTGTAGGATGCATAGCTGCAACAGCAGCCTTTTCAATCTTGCTCAATGGTTTAGTTAACACCCGCACAAACTTGATTGTAAAAAGGGTAGAGATAAATCACGAAAATATACCCCAGAGTTTTGACTCTTATAAAATAGTATTCTTCTCCGACCTGCATATCGGCTCGCTACTCAACCCTGACAAGCAGACAAAGCAGTTAGTTAAGGCTATTAACGCAATTCAGGGCGATATGGTCATCTTTGGCGGCGATTTGACACACATTAACCACTTCGAACTAACGCCAACAATCATAAAAAACCTATCTCAAATTGAGGCTCACGACGGGATATATGCCGTCTTGGGCAACCACGACACAGGAGTCTATGTAAGGGATACAATCGCGCTTACAAAGGATAAGAACATAGAACTTTTATGTAGCAAAATCGGGCAGATGGGGTGGACTGTACTGCAAGATAGCACGATATATGCACATCGGGGGTGTGACTCGATAGCTGTAACGGGCATAGACTTTACCGAGCAGTTGCTTAAGTACAAGCACTCGTTTGTCACCCCTAATGACTACTCGCCAGAGGGGTTGTTTGCATCGTTGCCTGACTCGCTATTCAACATAGCCGTATCGCATCTACCACAGCTGTGGCAACCGATAACCGACGGCAACTATGCCGAGTTGACCCTCTCGGGTCACATTCACGCTATGCAGATGTCTGCAGATTGCTTTGGCTACAGACTCTCGCCCGCAATGCTTATGTACAAGCGTTGGAGCGGATTGTACCAACAAAATGGCAACCACCTCTATATTAACGACGGAGTGGGATGTGTGGGCTTCTATATGCGTATAGGGGCAAGGCCTGAGATTACGGTTATCGAGCTAAAACGGTAGTTTGACATTGTCGGGCTACCACAAAAGCCACGACGATGAAACGACAACTTTTTACACTCTTTGCGCTCCTGACATCATTATGGAGCAATGGTCAACAGCCACATACGCTCACTTTTGAGCAGGCGTTGGAGATTACCTGCATCAATAATCCCTCGCTCAAAGCCGACGATGAGTTGCTTGAGGCTGCAAAACGCAATCGCCAGGCAGCCATAGGTCTGTTTATGCCCCAAATAGAGATACACGGCAGCTGGGTACATACGCAGAAGGATATCGCCATAGATGCCAATCCTCTAAAGCCCTTATTGGGAGCGCTCAACCTACCTCCACTTCTCAATCTCGATTGGCGCTACACAATACAAAAGCGCACCTTTGCTTTCGCCGAGGCAGATGTAACCATACCTCTATTTACGGGTGGTAAAATCATTGCAGCAAACCGCGCAGCTAAAATTGAGGAGCAGAGTGCCAAAACTCAGAGCGCAATAAACTACAGCCACCATTTCAGCGAGCTTGTAGAGCGATATTTTGGAGTTCGCTTGGCTGATAATGCCGTCAAAGTTAGAGAGTTAGCCGTAGAGAGTCTAAAGTTACACCTACAGCAGGTCGAGGCGTTATACGACAATGGTATGGCTACAAATGCTGACATCCTGCTGGTAAAATATCGTCTCAGTAATGCCCAGAAGGAGTTGCAAACAGCCATTGCTACACAAAACACTACTCATAAAGCACTATCAACCACAATGGGGATAGATGAGCCGATAGATAGCCTAATAACCGATATATTTATCACTGATGAGATTGAGGATGTGAGTATATTCATTCAAATGGCTGCCGAAAACTCACCACAAGTACAATACATCAATCAACAACTCGGCCTGGCAAAGCAGAATATCGTGGCTCATCGCGCCGACTTTTTTCCCGAAGTAGTTGCCTTGGCGGGTGGAGGAGTAACACACCAGGTATCGACGCTGTTACCCC